>JBOFQO010000132.1:0-2465 GCA_051660925.1 Silanimonas sp.
TCATGCTTGAAGCGCAGGGCTCCGCGCAGTTGCGCAGCGACCTGCGCTTCCTGCGCGACGCCGTCTACGCCTGCGGCGAACCGGGCCCGCGCGCGCTGCGCGAGGGCCTCGGGCTGCTGCAGAACAGCGACCTGCGCACCGCGCTGCCGGGCCACGCCATGCCGAGCCGGTGGCTGGCCGGACGTCGCGACCGACTGGTCAGCCCGCAGGCCATGCAGGCCGCCGCAGTACGGGCGCCGCGCTCGTGTTTCCAGCAGTACGAGCACGCCGGCCACGCGCCCTTCCTCACCGAGCCCGAGGCCGTTGCCGACGCGCTCGCGGCCTTCGCCGAGGCGTGCCCGCCGTGAGCGTGTTCGACCCCCGCGCCGTGCGCCGCGCCTTCGGCCGCGCCGCGTTGACCTACGCGCAGGCCGCCGCGCTGCAGCGCGAGGTCGAAGCGCGCCTGCTCGACCAGCTCGGCTACCTCGACGACCGCGTGCCGGTGCGCGTGCTCGACCTCGGCTGCGGGCCGGGTGCCGCCAGCCTCAGGCTGAAGACCAGATTCGGCCGCAAGTCCGACGTGATCGCGATGGACCTCGCCTTGCCGATGCTGCGCGAGGCGCGCGCGAAGTCGCGCTTCTGGCGGCCCATCCACGCGGTGCAGGCCGATGCGCAGGCGTTGCCCTTCGCCGATACCGCCTTCGACCTCGTGTTCTCGAATCTGTGCCTGCAGTGGGTGGCCGACCTGCCGCGTGCGCTCGGCGAGCTCCGACGCGTGATGCGCGAAGGCGGCCTGCTGGTGTTCAGCACCTTCGGCCCGGACACGCTGGTCGAGCTGCGTGAGGCCTACGTGCAGGCAGGCTTCGAACCGCCGCTGTCGCCGTTCGCCGCGATCCAGCAGGTGGGCGACGCGCTGGTCGCGCAGGGCTTCAAGAACCCCGTCATCGAGCGCGACGTCTACACGCTGACCTATGCCGACACCAGCGCATTGATGCGCGAGCTGCAGGCCATCGGCGCGACTGACGCGCGCGCCGACCGGCCGCGCGGATTGGCGGGCAAGGGCCGACACCGCGCCGTGGCTGCCGCCTACGAACCGCTGCGCCGCGAGGGCGTGCTGCCGAGCACCTGGGAGGTCGTGACCGCGATGGCCTGGGCGCCGCCGCCAGGCGCGGCACGGCGCGAGGGCGGCGCCGACATCGCGACGTTCCCGGTCGACAAACTGACGGTGCGGAAGCGCTAACGGCGCGTCAGGTGTCGTCGCGATAGGTGGCGAAGCGCAGCCGGTTGCCGTCCGGATCCATCAGCACCATTTCGCGCGTGTCCCAAGGCATGTCGGCCGGCGGCGACACGTGCAGCGCCAGCCAGTCGGGCAGGGCGCGATACACCGCGTCGACGTCCGGCACGATGAAGAACACCGCGCCGCCGACGTTGCCGTCACCGGCGTGGCCGGAGAGGAAGATCGTCTGCCCGGCGCGCGTGAGCTGCACGAACAGCGGCAGGCCGGGCTCGAACTGGTGGCGCCAGTCCTCGGCGAACCCGAGGCCTTCGACGTAGAAGCGTAGGCTGCGCTCGGCATCGGTCATGCGCAGCTGCGGGATGACGGTCTGCGTGCGGCTCATGTGGCGATGCTCTCCTCGTCGGGGTCGGCCATGGGCACCGCGCCGTCATCGACGCGCCGGAGTTCGCGGCCGTCGACGGTCATGCGCCAATCGCCGTCGACTTCGGCGGGCGGCTCGGTCACATCGAAGCGCGTCACCATCGGTCCGATGCCGACTTCGAAATCGTCGCCGTCGAAGCGCTTGATCGGCGCGTTCAGGCTGACCGAGCTGCCGTCCGCCTTGCGCTCGTGCACCACCATGCCGTCCGCGGTGATCAGCAGCACCACGCCCTTGCCGCGCCACTCGCCGACATAGTCCCCGCGGTCGGGTGGCAGCGGTTGGGCGCATCCGATGAGAAGGGCAAGCAAGAGCAATAGAGCGCGGCTCATTGCTGGAACTCCGCGACGATCGGTGGCGATACGAGGCGCTTGATGATCCAGCCGAACAGCGCGCTGAACGCCAGTGCGATGGCGCCGGCGAACACCATGAAGCCGATGAAGAACGGTCCCATGTCCGGCGCGTTTGGCTCGATTGTGAACATCTGCATCATCTGCGACTGCAGGACGATCTGCAGGGCGAGCGAGCCGAGCTGCCAGAGGATGCTGACCACCATCATGGCGATGAACAGCTTTCGCGCCCATTCGCGGCGCTTCAGCAAGCCGATCGACGCGACGAGTGTCAGCACCGTCATCGCGCTGGTGGCGTAGATCATCAGGTCGAAGTGCTGGAAGAACGGCGCGATGCCCTCGGGCATGCCGGGCGGCACGTTGCTCATCGCGTCTTCGAAGCCCATCGGCTTCATGACCGTTTCGAACATCACGATCTGCAGCGCGCCGACCATGCTGCCGAATCCGGTCAGTGCGATGAAGATCCACGCGACGACGGTGA
>JBOFQO010000133.1:0-6756 GCA_051660925.1 Silanimonas sp.
GATGTCGTGCCCGTGGCCGGGAAGGGTGGCCAGCGCGGCGCGCAGCGTCGCCTCGGTGCGCGCGAGCAGGCGCACTCGCGCTCCCGCGGCGGCGCGCGCCTGCGCGGCCGCCAAGCCGATGCCGGCCGAGCCGCCGCAGACCAGCGCCAGTCGACCATCGAGCTCGCTCATCGACGCGGCACCTCGAGTGCTCGCATCATCTGCGGGACGAGGTCGTCGTCGTGGTCGCCCTCGGGCGGGATCAGGTCTTCGAGCAGGATGCCCCAGTCGGCGACGTCGTCGTCGTCGAGGCCGTCGAGCGCGCGGAACTCGGCATCCATCAGCGCGGCGCGTGCGGTGTCCTCGCAGTCGTAGACGAGGGTCTGACCGTCGCAATCGAGGATGTCCGCCACGCCGCTCTCGCGCAGCTGCAGCCGCGCCCAGACCAGCATTCGTGCCGGGCAGGCGACCCACCAGGCCGTGGCGATGACCGGGCTGCGGTCGTCGTACTCGCCGTCGAAATCACTCTCGATGCCGCTGTTCATGCTCATGGGAATGCTCCGATGGGCCGGGCGGCCTCGGGGCGACCGCAGCCGGCAGTGTAGGGGGCGGAACGCCGCGGACGCGACTACTGGCGGAGCGCGATCAGCACGGCTGCACCGGTGAGGGCGATCGCGGCAATCCAGCCACTGAGCATCGCCCAGAAGCCGAAGAAGCCCATGTCGCGATCGGCGTTCCGCGCATAGCCGCGCTTCATCAGCCAGCCGCTGTAGCCCCACTGGCCGTCCTCGGTGCCTTCGGCGAAGGGCCAGCCGCGGTCGCGATGATGGCGGTGCGCGAGCACGCGGAAACCGATGTGGGCCGGCCCGGCGGAACCCGCCAGGCCGAGCATCAGGAACAGCAGGAAATCATCCATTCAGAACGTCGCGAGACCCGGCGCGCGCGGGTACGGGATGGCGTCGCGGATGTTCGACAGGCCGCAGGTGTAAACGACCAGGCGCTCGAAGCCGAGGCCGAAGCCCGCATGCGGCACCGTGCCATAGCGGCGGAAGTCGCGGTACCACTCGTAGTGCGCCGGGTCGAGGCCGAACTGGCGGATGCGGGCGTCGAGCACGTCGAGGCGCTCCTCGCGCTGGCTGCCGCCGATGATCTCGCCGATGCCCGGCGCCAGCACGTCCATCGCCGCGACGGTCTTGCCGTCGTCGTTGAGTCGCATGTAGAACGACTTGATCTGCTCGGGGTAGTTCGTGACCACCACCGGGCGGCCGACGTGCGTCTCGGTCAGCCAGCGTTCGTGCTCGGTCTGCAGGTCGAGGCCCCATTCCACCGGGAACTCGAACTTGTGCGGGGCCTTCTTCAAGAGCTCGATCGCATCGGTGTAGTCGATGCGCTCGAAGGGCTGGTCGATGAAGGCCTGCAGGCGGGTGATGGCGTCCTTCTGCACGCGCTCGGCGATGAACTGCATGTCATCCATGCGCTCGTCCAGCACGGCCTTGAAGACGTACTTCAGGAAGCGCTCGGCGAGGTTGGCATCGTCGTTGAGATCGGCGAACGCGAGTTCCGGCTCGATCATCCAGAACTCGGCCAGATGCCGCGCAGTGTTGGAGTTCTCGGCGCGGAAGGTCGGGCCGAAGGTGTAGACCTTGCTCAGCGCGAGGCAATAGCCCTCGACGTTGAGCTGGCCGGAGACCGTCAGGAAGGCCTCCTTGCCGAAGAAATCGCGCGAGAAGTCGATGCTGCCGTCCGGCTTGCGCGGCAGGTTCATCATGTCCAGCGTCGAGATGCGGAACATCTGCCCGGCGCCTTCGGCGTCCGAGGTGGAGATGATCGGCGTGTTGACCCAGAAGAAGCCGTCCTCGTGGAAGAAGCGGTGGATGGCCTGGGCCAGGCAGTGGCGGATGCGGGTGACGGCGCCGAACAGATTCGTGCGCGGGCGCAGGTGGGCGACTTCGCGCAGGAACTCCAGCGAATGCGGCTTCGGCTGGATCGGGTAGGTCTCCGGGTCGTCGACCCAGCCCAACACGTCGACCTTCGTCGCCTGGATCTCAAAGCTCTGGCCCTGGCCCTGCGAGGGCACGAGGGTGCCGGTGGCAACGACCGAGCAGCCGGCCGTCAGCTTGGCCACTTCCGAGGCGTAGTTCGACAGCTCGCCGGTGCAAACCAGCTGGATCGGCGCGAAGCAGGAGCCGTCGGAGACGTTCACGAAGCTCAGGCCCGCTTTCGAGTCACGGCGGGTGCGGACCCAACCCTGGACGGTGACGGTGCTGCCCGGGGCGGGCTGGCCGGCAAGGGCCTGCTGGATGCTGACGACGCTCATTCGGTGGGCCTTGGGACTTCAGGATTCATGGCTTGCGGCGGCGCGCGGCGCCCCCACATCGAGCCGGCGAGGATACCGTGCGCCCGATCTTCACGCAGCCTGCGAAGGCAGGCCGGACGTCCGGCGCTACACTCCACTCACGCGTTTCCGAAGCCATTGCCCCAACCATGCCCGTCACCCTGACCGCCGCCGCCGCCGATCGCGCCCGCCAGTTCATCGCTCAGCAGCCGGGCGGCGTCGGACTGCGCTTCGGCGTCCGCAAGAACGGCTGCTCGGGCTTCGCCTACGTCGTCGACGTGGCGTCCGAGGCGGCCGCCGACGACCAGGTCTTCGAACAGCACGGCGTGCAGGTGCTCGTCGACGCGCGGAGCCTGCCGCACGTCGAGGGCACCGAGATCGACTTCATCAGCCGCGGCCTGAACCGGGAGTTCGTGTTCCGCAATCCGCAATCGACCGGCGAGTGCGGCTGCGGCGAGAGCTTCACGACGCGCGACGATCTCCCGGCCTGAGCCCGGTCGTCACGCGGGAAAGAAGACGGCGCCCGAGGGCGCCGTCTTGCGTTGCGCTTGCCGCCGGATGCCGGGCGGACGGCGTTGCGTCCAACCCTCAGCGGAAGCCGGCCATCGTGCCGCGGGTGTTGTTCAGCACGCGGGCGTTGTCGTTGCGGTTCGACGTGCCCATCACCTGGCTCTGGTAGGTCCGCAGCGGGCTCGACCAGTAGTTGATGCGCGGACAGCTCGAGGTGCAGTTGTAGGCCATGATCGTGCGCCAGGCGCTGGTCGGCGACTGGTAGCCGTGACCGTACGCGTACGGGGTGTTGGTGGGATCGTTCGCCGGATCGTGGCGCGCCGACTGCAGATGGCCGATCTCGTGCGCGAACGAGTAATAGCCCGTCGTGCAAGTGCGTGAGACCGAGGCGAAAGCGGTGCTAGCCGTCGCCCCAATGGCCGAGGCGAGGCCACAGGAGCTGCTGTTGTTCAGCACGATCATCGCCACGTCGGCGGTGTTCTGGTTGCGCAGGCTGTGGATGCTGTCCATGTAGCCGTCGGTGGTGCCGCGGAAGCGCGACAGGTCGGTGCTGAAACTGCCCGACTCGGTGTAGGACGTGGTGTAGAGGCCGGCCAGCTGCAGCGTGATCTGCACGCCGCTGTTCGCGTAACCCTGGTTGCTTTCCGTGATCGCGAGGTTGATCAGGCCGGTCAGGTCGCCGCTGGCGTTCGCCGCGGCCTGCGTGGCGACAACCATCACGCGGATGACGGTGTTGGCCTTGGCGACGGCCGTCGGGCCGACGTGATCGTGCGCGTGGTCGTGCGCCAGCTCGCGGGCGTCGTTCTGCCAGTTCCACCGCGGCGAGCGGAAGCCGTAGGGCCGATCCGGCAGGCTCAGGCTGCCGCCGGCATAGGTGTACGGATGGTCGGGCGGCATCCGCGCTTCATCGACCTTGACGACCACCTGTGAGCCGTCGTGCAGGGGCAGGATCCGATACAGCTGGCCCTCGACGCGCAGGCTGCCAGTGACCTTGCTGCCGTTGCGAACCAGGATCGCGCTGTTCATCGGGTCGTCCGCGATCTCAGCGGCGCCGGACTTCAGCTGCGCCGTGTCGGTAACCAGACCCTGCCAGACTTCGACGCCATCGGCGGTGACGTGGCTGCGCAGTCGCATCGCTTCCACCTGGCGGCCGCGGCCGAGGTCGAGTTGGACCAGCGTGTCGTCGGCGAGGCTCGCATTGCTGCGCTTCGCCAGCCCGGCATCGAGCAGGATCGGCTGGGCGTCGGCGGTCGACGGGTCGCGGAGGATCGCCTGCCAGGCGGCATCGGTCGGATCCGGCGCCGCGACGGCGATGGACGACAGGGCAAGCGCCAAGGCGCCGGCCGCCCGGCACAGGTTCGGGTTCGCTCTCATTTCGTGGTTCCCCTGGAAGGGCGACTCCCGTTTCCGGCCCGGGAGGGCGTCGCCTGAATGAAGGGTTGGCCCCGGGCCGGCTCCCAAGCCCACGGGGATACGCTGTCTTCACGCCATCGTCAAATGAAGATAGTGCAATGAAATCAAATACTTATGATGTAATAACGTAACAATACAGTGCTTGAGGTCGCGGGAGAGGGACAGTGCGTCGACGCGGGGCGGCTGAGACGACGCCCAGGGATCGTTCACGGAAGCGCTTGATCGGACGGGCTTTTGCCGCGATACTCGCGGGCTGCCTGATCGGGCAGACCTTGCTCCACGGCAACCGCCGGGAGCTGACCGGCCGCAAGGCCGCCATCCGAAAGGAACATCCCATGCGTCACTACGAGATCGTCTTCATGGTCCATCCGGACCAGAGCGAGCAGGTGCCGGCGATGATCGAGCGCTACAAGGCGTCGATCGAAGCCGCCGGCGGTGCCATCCACCGCCTGGAAGATTGGGGCCGCCGCCAGCTGGCGTACCCGATCAACAACCTCGTCAAGGCCCACTACGCGATGCTCAACATCGAGTGCGGCCAGGCCACGCTCAACGAGCTGGTCGAGAGCTTCCGCTTCAACGACGCCGTCCTGCGCCACCTCGTCATCGCTCGCGATGAAGCGGTGACCGAGCAGTCGGCCATCCTGAAGAGCAAGGACGAGAAGAGCGAGCGCGGTGAACGCCGCCGCCGCGACGAAGACGCCGAAGGCGTCGTCGACAACGACAACGACAGCGTGGAGGCCGCCTGATGAAGCCCAAGACCCCTCGTGGCAAGCCCCGCGGTGACGGCGGCTCGAAGTTCTTCCGCCGCCGCAAGTTCTGCAAGTTCACGGCCGAAGACGTGGTGGAGATCGACTACAAGGATCTCAACACCCTGCGTCAGTACCTGACCGAGACCGGCAAGATCGTCCCGGCCCGCATCACCGGCACCAAGTCGAAGTACCAGCGTCAGCTCGCCGCCGCCGTCATGCGCGCGCGCTTCCTGGCCCTGCTGCCGTACAGCGACAGCCACCGCAACTGATGGCCTGCGCCGCGCTCGCGGCGCATCGCCTTTCGTCCCAACGGACAGCACCCGCTGCGGGCCTCCGGGCCCGCTAACGTTTAGGAAAAGAACATGGAACTCATCCTCCTTCAGAAGGTCGTCAACCTCGGCGGCCTCGGCGACAAGGTCCGCGTCAAGCCGGGCTATGGCCGCAACTTCCTGATCCCCTACGGCAAGGCCGTGCCGGCGACGGCGGCGAACATCGCCGCGTTCGAAGCCAAGCGCGCCGAGTACGAGGCGAAGGCCAAGGCCCTGCTCTCGGGCGCCGAAGGCCGCAAGGCGCAGCTCGATGGCGTGGAGATCACGCTGGGCGCCAACGCCTCGCCGGAAGGCAAGCTGTACGGCTCGATCACCTCGCGCGACATCGCCGAGGCGCTGACGAAGGCCGGTCACCAGGCCGCCAAGTCGGAGATCGTGCTCGCCGGCCCGATCCGCGCCGTCGGTGAGTACGAGGTCGTCGTGCACCTGCACGCCGACGTCGAAGCCACCATCAAGGTCACGGTCAAGGCCGAAGCCGCCTGATCGCGACGGCACGATGCGTTTGAGAACGGGCGCCCAACGGCGCCCGTTTTCTTTTGGGGCGTCGCAAGGTGTGAGACGCGCGGCGGCGACGATTCCCACCGCTTGTCCACAGGCTTATGCCTAACGCCGGTCCCGCCATCGCGCCTACCCTGTGCGACCGCCGGCACGCAACGCGAAGAACAACAGAAATGGCCGCACGACTTCCTTCCCGAGCATCGATCGACCCCCGCGTCGAAGCGCTGCGCGTGCCGCCGCATTCAATCGACGCCGAGCAGGCGGTGCTGGGCGGGCTGATGCTCGACCCGTACGCGTTGGAGAAGATCCTCGACCTGCTGTCGTACACGGACTTCTACCGCCGCGACCACCAGCTCATCTTCAAGGCCATCTCCGAGCTGTCGGAGAAGAGCAAGCCCTACGACGCGGTGACGCTCGGCGAATGGTTCGACGCGCACGCACTGGCCGACCAGGTCGGAGGCACGCCGTATCTTGTTGAACTGGCGCAGACGACGCCCTCGGCCGCGAACATCCGCGCCTACGCCGAGATCGTCCGCGACAAGTCGGTGCTGCGCAGCCTGATCGAAGTGGGCACGCAGATTGCGGAGGACGGCTTCGCGCCGGGCAGCCGCGAGACGCCCGACCTGCTGGCCGAGGCCGAGCAGCGCGTCTTCAAGATCGCCGACCAGAATCGCAGTGGCCGCAAGGACATGGTCTCGCTGAAGGAGGCCATGAAGGAGGCCTTCGAGATCCTGCAGGTGCGCTACGAGTCGCAGGGTACGGTCACCGGCCTGCCGACCGGGTTCCACGACTTCGACGAGATGACCGCCGGCCTCCAGCCCTCCGACCTGATCGTGCTCGCCGCGCGACCCGCGATGGGCAAGACCACGCTGGCGCTGAACATGGCCGAGTACGCGGCGCTGAAGTCGAAGAAGGCCGTCGTGATCTTCTCGATGGAAATGTC
>JBOFQO010000134.1:0-7114 GCA_051660925.1 Silanimonas sp.
CTGGCGCTGCGCGAGCGCTACTACGACGCGCCCTACTACCGGCTGGTGTTCGGTGAAAGCGACGGGCTGCCTGGCCTCACCATTGACCGCTTCGGCGACGTGCTGGTGGCACAGACGACAACGGCCGGCATGGACCGTCTGCAGGACGAGGTCACCGACGCGCTCGACAAGGTTCTGAAGCCGCGCAGCATCGTCTGGAAGAACGACAGCAGCGCGCGAGCGATCGAGGGTCTGGGAAACGAGGTGCGCGTGGTCGGTATGCCCGTCGAGGAGCCGGTGGAGGTGCACGAAGGCACGCTGCGCTTCGCCGCCGACGTGTTGGAGGGTCAGAAGACGGGCTGGTTCTACGACCAGCGCAGCAATCGCGACCGGCTCGCGCCCTGGCTGAAGGGGGCTGCCGTGCTCGACGTCTTCAGTTTCGCCGGTGGCTGGGGCCTGCGTGCCGTCGCCGATGGTGCCGCTAGCGCCGACTGCGTCGACGTGTCCGGGCGCGCCATCCAGGCCGTGCTCGCGAATGCCGAGCGCAACGGGCTGGGCGATCGCGTCAGCGGGCACACGATCGACGCTTTCGATTTCCTGAAGGCCGCACGCGCCGAGCGCCGCCGCTGGGACGTGGTCATCGTTGATCCGCCGGCCTTCGTCAAGCGCAAGAAGGACTTCAAGGAAGGCGCGCTGGCGTACCGGCGCGTCTTCGAGGCGGCCATGCAGGTGCTGTCGAAGGACGGCCTGCTCGTGGCCTGTTCGTGCAGTCACCACTTCCCGCGGAACGCTCTCGTCGAAGCAGTGCAGGCCGGTGCGCGTCATCTCGACCGTCAGGCCCAGCTGCTCGAGTTCCTGGCCCAGGGGCCCGACCATCCGGTGCATCCGGCCATCCCCGAAACCGAATACCTGAAGGGCGCGCTGTTCCGCGTGCTGCCGGCCTGATCCCGTGGTAACGGCACCGGCGCCGGCGGTGGCCGGGGGGAAATCTGCCGCGGGAACCGCGATACTGGCGCCCGAATGAATGCGCCCGACATGCCATCGCTCGACCTGCCGCCGCCGGCATTCCAGGAGGCGTTGAAGCTCCTGTACCGGCTGGCGCAGCGCGACGATGACGAGGTGCCGGCACGGATTCTCGAGATCACCGCATCGACCCTCGACGTCGCCCGCGCCAGCCTGTGGTCCATGACCCCCGGTCGCCAGGCCATCCGCTGTGCCGCGATGTTCGAACAGGGGCGTGGCGTTGCGGTTCCCGGGATCGAGTTGCCCTGCGATGCGGCCCCGGCCTATTTCCACGCCATCGAAGGCCTGCTGGTGCTGGCGGCCGAAGATGCGCAGCGCGACCCGCGCACGATCGAGCTCGCTGAGGGCTACCTCAAACCGCTCGGGATCGGCGCCATCCTCGATGTGCCCGTCTGCGAATTCGGCGAGATCGTCGGCGTGCTGTGCCTGGAACACGTTGGCCCGCCGCGCTCCTGGAGCAGTGCCGAGCGCCTGTTCGTGGCGTCGCTGAGCGGGATCCTTTCGCAGCGGCACGATCGCCTGCGCATGGCTGCCGCGGACGATGAGCGCAAGCGCCAGCTGCTGTTCGACGCCGCGACCGGTCTGGCTGGCCGCAGCCTCTTCGTCGATCGGCTGGCGCACGCGGTCGCCGAGCTGCCGGCTGGCCACGACCTGGCCGTACTGGCCCTCGACCTTGAACGACTGCGAAGCTTGGCGCATCGCTATGGGGGTGGTTTCGCGGACAGCGTGATGGCGGAGGCCGCCGCGCGGATCGGCCAGATCGTGCCGTCGGCACGCGTGGGCCGCATCGCTGACGACACTTTCGCCCTGTGGGTCGCCGGCGATCGCGCGCAGGGGCTGGCGACCCGGTTGGCCGGCCGCCTTCAGGGCGCACTGGCGCTGCCGATGGCTGCGCCCGACGGCGACAGCCTCGAGTTCAGCACCGCGGTCGGCATTGTGCCCGGCGCGCGCGGGGAGCCTGACGTGGACCGCCTGCTGCGCGACGCGCTGACCGCGGCATTCAGCGCTGCGAGGAGAGGGCGCGGTCGCGTCGAGGTGGTGTGGCCGGAAGTCCGCAATGAGCTACAGAGTTCGCTCGAGCTTGAGCGTGACGTGCGCCGCGCCGCCGACGCGCGCGAGTTCACCTTCCACCTGCAGCCGATCGTCGACCTGACGTCCGGCCGCGCGGTCGGCGCTGAGGCGCTGATGCGCTGGCATCGCGAGGGCCGTGACGTGTCGCCCTCCGACTTCGTGCCGCTGCTCGAGGACAGCGGGCTGATCGCACAGGTGCACATGGGCCTGCTGCGCGAGCTGTTCGCGTGGGTGCGGGAGACGGCGTTGATGGCGCGCCGACCCAGCTTCAAGCTGCACGTCAACTTTTCGCCGGTCCAGCTGCAGTCGCCGGGTTTCGTCGCGGAGCTGCGCGACACCGCGCGCGCCTACGGTGTGGAAGGCCTGCTGGTCTGCGAGATCACCGAGAACACGCTGTTCTCCAGTGGCGAGGATGCAGGCATGACGCTGCGCTACCTCGCCGACATGGGCATCCCGGTGTCGCTCGATGATTTCGGAACCGGCTTCGCTTCGCTGACGCACCTGATTGATCTGCCGCTGCATGGCCTGAAGATCGATCGCAGCTTTTGCCTGCGCTGCACGGACGACGCGAAGGCGCGCGCCGTGGTCGCCGGCCTCCTGGGTCTCGCCAAGCACCTCGGCCTCGACGTCGTAGCGGAAGGCGTGGAGACGGAAGCCCAGCGCGCGCTGCTGGTCTCGCTGGGTGCCCAGGCGGCTCAGGGCTATTTTTTCGACCGTGCGCTGGACCTAGAAACCTTTGCCCACCGCTGGCTGGGCGACTGATGGATGCCGGATGAGCCACCTGCACGACATTGACCCGATCGCCATCTCGCTGCCGTTCTGGCCCCACGGGATCCACTGGTATGGCCTGATGTACGTGCTGGCCTTCGCCGCCGCGTGGTGGCTCGGCCTGCGCCGCCTGCGCGCCGGTCGTCTGCCAGGCATCGACGAGAACGCCTACGGCGACCTGCTGTTCTACGGGATGCTCGGCGTCCTGCTCGGCGGGCGCATCGGCTACGTGCTGTTCTATGACCTGCCGGCTTTCCTCGCCGACCCGCTGGTGCTGTTCAACGTCCGCGGCGGCGGCATGAGCTTCCACGGCGGCCTGCTCGGCGTGATGGCAGCGGCGCTGTGGTGGTGCCGCAAGCACGCGATGCACTGGTTCGACGTGATGGACTTCGTCGCGCCGTTGGTGCCGCTCGGCCTCGGCTTCGGGCGCCTTGGCAACTGGATCGGCGGTGAGCTGTGGGGGCGCTTCACCAATTCGCCCCTTGGTGTGGTGTTTCCGCGCGCGCTGCCAGCTGAGTACGCGAACCTGCCGGTCGAGCAGCTGCGCGCGTTGCATGCGCAGGGCGTTCTCGAGCCGTTCGCGCGCTACCCGTCGCAGCTGCTGCAGGCGCTGCTCGAGGGCCTCGTGATGTTCGCCGTGCTGTGGTGGTTCAGCGCGAAGCCGCGGCCGCGCTTCGCCGTGTCAGGGATGTTCGCCCTGCTGTACGGCGTGTTCCGCATCGTCGCCGAGTTCTTTCGCCAGCCCGACGCTCAGTACGGCTACTTGGCTTTCGGCTGGCTGACGATGGGCATGGTGCTGAGCCTGCCGCTGGTCGTGATCGGCCTGTGGTTCCTCTGGCGTTCGCATGCGTCGCCGACCCTCGTGCCTTCGTCGGCGCACGGCTGAGCCCTCCACTCTTTCCTCCCAACTCTTTTCTCGCCTCTCTTTCGATGCAGCCCTACCACGACCTTCTCGCCCACGTGATGGCGAACGGCGCCGTCAAGACCGACCGCACGGGCACCGGCACGCGCAGCGTGTTCGGCGCGCAGATGCGCTTCGATCTGGCCGCCGGTTTCCCGCTGGTGACGACGAAGAAGGTGCATTGGAAGTCGGTGGTGCACGAGCTGCTGTGGTTCCTGAAGGGCGAAACCAACATCGCGTACCTCAAGGAGAACGGCGTCCGCATCTGGGACGAGTGGGCCGATGTCGACGGTGAGCTCGGCCCGGTGTACGGCAAGCAGTGGCGTAGCTGGGCCGCCCCCGACGGCCAAGTCGTCGACCAGATCAGCGATGTGATTGCGCAGATCAGGCGGAACCCCGATTCGCGCCGGTTGATCGTCAGCGCCTGGAACGTGGCCGATCTGCCGCAGATGGCACTGATGCCCTGCCACGCGCTGTTCCAGTTCTACGTGGCTGACGGAAAGCTCAGCTGCCAGCTCTACCAGCGCTCCGCCGACCTGTTCCTCGGCGTGCCGTTCAACATCGCCAGCTACGCGCTGCTGACGCAGATGATCGCGCATGCCTGCGAGCTGGATCTCGGTGACTTCGTCTGGACTGGCGGCGACTGTCACGTCTATTCGAATCACGTCGAGCAGGTGAACGAGCAGCTCGCGCGCGAGCACCGCGCGCCGCCGACCGTGCGACTGAACCCGGCCGTGCGCGACGTGCTGGCTTTCCGCTACGAGGACATCGAACTCGTCGGCTACGACCCGCACCCGGCCATCAAGGCGCCGGTGGCGGTGTGAGCGGCGCGACGTCGGGCCGAACGGTCGAGATCGCGCTCGTCGCAGCGCTCGACCGCGATTTCGCGATCGGCCGTGGCAACGCGTTGCCGTGGTCGCTGCCCGACGACCTCAAGCGCTTCAAGGCGTTGACGCTCGGACACCCGATCCTGATGGGTCGCAAGACCGCCGAGTCGCTGGGCCGTGCGTTGCCCGGCCGCCGCAACCTCGTGCTGACGCGCGCTGGCTGCGTGCCCTTCGACGGCATGGAAGCGGCGGGTTCCCTCGACGAGGCCATGGCGCTCGCCGGCGCGGCGACGCTGATGGTCATCGGCGGCGGCGAGGTCTATGCGCAGTCCCTGCCGCTGGCCTCGCGCCTGCATCTCACCTGGGTCGACACCCGCGTCGACCGCGCCGATGCCTGGTTCCCGCGTTTCGACCCGACCGCCTGGACGATGGTCGACAGCGAGGCGCACCCCGCCGATACGCGTCATGCCTTTCCCTTCCGCTTTGCCGACTACTCGCGCTCGTCCGCAGCGCGACCGTAGCGCAGGCTCAGCCAGACGCTGCGCGGTTCGCGGCTCGGGAATCCCGAGGCCAGCGCGCTTTCCTCGCCGGCCACTGTGGTGGCCGGCATCAGCGCGCGCTCGTTCCAGAGGTTCTTTACTTCGAGCGTCAGCGAAAAACCGGAGGCACGCGGCCAGCTCAGGTCGAGGGCAAGATTTCCCAGGTCGCCACCCGACTGCCGATGCTCATCGGCAATGGTGCCGCCCAGCGGTGCCGACCAGCGCCCGTGATGCAGGTGGGTGTAGGTGAGGCCGAGCCGATCGTCGAACCACGCTGGGCGCCACGCGGCCTGCACGCGCAGCGTGTGGCCGGGGAAGGAGCGCGGCTCCGGGTCGTCGAGGCGCCCGCCCACGTAGATGTTTCCCGGCCCGAACTGGCCCGCCGAGGCATCGTTGACCGTGACGTAGGCATGGCTGGCGCGGACGCGCACGCCGAGGTCGTCTCGGAACCAGTCCAGCGCGGATTCCAGGCCGTAGTGGCTCAGGCTGCCGTCGTTGTTTTGGAAGTAGAAGACGCCGCCCCAGTCGCCGATCCGGTCAGTGCCGATGCGCGCCTGCGCCGCGACGGCCTGCGCGCGCCGTGCCGGATCGTCGATGAAGAGGGCGCCGACGCCGATGACGTCCTCGACGCGATTGGCGAAGCCGACGACGCTGAGGCGCAAGTCGGGCGACCAGCGCAGGGTCCATGCCAACTCAAGGCTGCGCAGCGTTTCCGGCCGCACGGCCTGCAACCCCCCGGCACCCGGGAACCAGGGGTTCCCCTCCAGCGCCGCGAAGTTCATTTCGCGCAGTAGGCCGTCGCCTTCGAAGCCGCCGCCGTAGTGCACGCCGACGGCGCCGCGAAAGCCGCGCTGGTACGACAGCCGCCACTGCTGGCGTCCGGTGGCCGACCACAGCAGGGCCACGCGCGGCGAGACGCGTGAGCCCCAATAGGGATGGTCGTCCCAGCGGGCGGCTACGTAGCCTTCCCAGTGCTCGGTGATGCCGAACTGGTCTTCGGCGAACAGGCTGCGGATGATCGTTCGGTTCGGCAGCGCCCAGCGGTTGCGTTCGCTGAGCGCATCGCGGCCTTCGCGCAGCACGAGGTCTTGGCCGTTGGCGAGGAAGTTGTCCCCATCGGCATTCCGCAGGCCGTCGACGTAGCGATTGGCTTCCATGCCGATCGCCAGGGCATGGCTTTCGAGGTCGGCATCACTGCGCCACACCAGCCGTGCGCCCTGGCGCACCTCGCGATGGCCGCCCATCACCAGGCCCGGGACCCGCCCCAGCGCCTGCTGCCGGGCCCCGCGCGCGTGGCTCGACAGCATGTACTCGTCGTTCTGGTAGTTGAGCGTCACATCCAGCCTGCCTCGCGCCATGGCACCGCTCCAGCCCAGCTCCATGCCGTTCAAGCGCTGCTCCACCACTTCGCGATCGCGGCGCCAAGCGTAGAGGTCGCGCGACTGATGGAAGTGGAAGCCGCGAAAATGCCAGGGGCCGTACTCGATCGTCGCCAGCACGTTGTCGTGTTCGCCGTTGTAAAGGCGATGACCGCGCTCGTGCACCGTCAGGCCTTGGTCGGCTTGCCGCGCCAGCCCTTCGTCCGGCACCGATGCCCCGTCGTGGCGGCCGCGCCCGACGTGCAGGCGCGCGAGCCCATCGTCGCCGAACGCGGCCTCCCAGCGCGCGCTCGCGGCGCGACGACCGCGCTCGCCGAGCACCAGGCTCGCACCAAAGCCCGGCGCGTCGCGGCGGGTCACGAGGTTCACAACGCCGAGCAGCGCGCCCTGGCCCAGCGTCACCGAGCCCGGGCCGCGCACGACTTCGATGCGCTCGAAGACCTCAAGGTCGAGACCATTGAGCACCGCGTCCGGCGGGCCCCAGAACCACTCGGCGTTGAGCGGCTGGCCGTCGAGTAGAAGCATCAGCTTCGAATTGTTGTCGGGGGCCAGACCGCGGACGGCCGTGATGGTGTCGTCCTGGTCGTCGACGAGGAAGAACCCAGGAACGTGCAGGGCCAGCAGTTC
>JBOFQO010000135.1:0-10650 GCA_051660925.1 Silanimonas sp.
TGACGAGCGCGGGCTGGCGCGTGGTGTTCTGCAGCGTGATGACCCACTGGCCCTCGAGCTTGCGGGCCTTGGCGGCCTCGGCGGCGGCGGCGATATCGCTCTCGGAGAAGCCCTTCAGTGCGTCGACGCTGTCAACCGCGACCGCATTGGCATTGGTGGCGGCCAGCAGCTTGTCACCGAACTCGGTGGTCAGCGTGCTCTCGCGGGCATTGATCTCGCGCAAGCGGGTCTTGCCGGCGTCGTCGAGCTGGGCGCCGGCCCGCACGAAGCCCTGATAGGTGCGCTCAAGCAGGCGCGCCGACTCCGCGTCGAGGTCCAGCGAATCGCGGGCGTCGTGCAGCGTCTTGACGCGGGCGAAGAGCGTGGCGTCGAGGGCGATGTCGTCCTGGTGGGCGGCGAGCTTCGGCGCCATCTCGGCCTGCACGGCTTGCAGCGTGTCGTTGGTGTTCGATCCGGTGAGGCTGAAGAACACGGCGGCGACGCGGGTCAGCGTCGCGCCACTCTTCTCGAGCGCGACGATGGTGTTCTCGAAGGTCGGCGCCTCGGTGCTGTCGGCGATCGCGCGCACCTCGGCGATCTGCTGTGCCATGCCTTCCTCGAAGGCCGGCTTGAAGTGCTCGTCCTTGATGGCGGTGAAGTCGGGCGCCTGGTCCTGCAGCGGGCTTGGCTGGGAGAACGGATTGCCGATGTTCTGTGCGCTCGCGTCGGCCGGCGCGGCGGAGGCGTTCGGTGCCGCGTCGGCAGCCGGGGTCTCGGCGGGCTTGTTGCAGGCGGTGGTCGCGAGGGCGGCGGCGATGGTCATGGCGAGATACGCGGGAGCGAGGCGGGTCTTCACGTGTTCGGGCTCGGTGGGGCGGGCAGGGGCCGCGAGGATAGCCCCGCGCCCGGCGTCACCCGTAGGCCGATGGTCATGCACAGGCGGCAGGCGCCGCAGCGGCCGGCCGCCTGCACACGTATGCAGCCCGCCGCGCGCCGCCTTCACGCGGTAGATTCGGGCCATGAACGCCCCTGATCCCCGCGCGCCCGGCGCTTCGGCCGCCCGCCTCCGCGATATCGCCTGTCCGCCCACCGACGCTCGCCTTCGCGAAGACGTGGGGCGGCTCGGCAGCCTTGTCGGCGAGATCCTGGCCGAGCAGGGCGGGCCAGCCTTTCTTGAGCGCGTCGAACGCGTGCGCCGCGCCGCGATCCAGCGCCGCGAGGCGGATGCGCCGCTGGCCGACCTGCAGGCCGAGCTTGGCGCGCTGCCGCCGGAACAGCACGCCGACCTCGTCCGCGCCTTCGCGCTGTATTTCTCGGCCGTGAACCTGGCCGAGCGCGTGCACCGCATCCGCCGTCGCCGCGACTATCAGCGGCAGTCTCGCGGCGCCCAGCCCGGCGGTCTGCAGGACGCGCTGCAGCGTCTGAAGGACGAAGGCATCGGCCTCGACGAGGTGCTGGCCCTGCTGCCGGCCCTGCGCATCGAGCCGGTGCTCACCGCGCACCCCACCGAGGCCGTGCGCCGGGCCTTGCTCGACAAGGAAGCCGTCATCGCGCAGGCGCTGATCGCCGACATCGACGGCACGCGAACGCCGGCCGAGGCTCGCGCCGACCGCGAGGTGATCCGCACCGCGCTGACCGCCGGCTGGCAGACCGAGAGCGCCGAACCGGACAAGCCCACGGTCGCTGACGAGTCGGCGCAGGTCGGCTACTACCTCGGCGACCCGCTGTACCGCGTGCTGCCGGTGTTCTTCGAGACCTTCGAAGTGGCGTTCGAGGCGGTCTACGGCCGCGCGCCGGAGCTGCCGACGCTGCTGCGCTTCGCCACCTGGGTCGGCGGCGACATGGACGGCAATCCCGCCGTCGGGGCCGAGACCATCGCCACCACCCAACACCAGCAGCGTCAACGCGTGCTCTCGGCCTACCTGGGCGACATCGAGCACTTGAAGGCGATGCTGACGCAGTCGCGCACGCGGGTGGCCTTCAGTACCGCATTCGAAGCGCGGCTTGAGGAGTACGCCGCGCGCTGGCCGCAGGCGCTGCAGTACGAGGACACGCCGTATCGCGCCTTCCTCGGCCTGGTGCAGGCGCGGCTGGTCGCGACGCGCGAGGACCGCCTGACCGGCTATCCCGACGCGCTGGCCCTCGACGCCGACCTCGCGCTGGTTGAAGACAGCCTGCTCGGCAGCCGCGGCGAGCACGCGGGCGTGTTCGCGCTGCGCCGCGTGCGTCGGCGCGTCGCGGCCTTCGGCTTCCATCTCGCCGCGCTGGACCTGCGCCAGCACGCCGATGTCCATCGCCAAGCCGTCGCCGAGTGGCTGGGCGAGCCGGCGTTCGTCGAGCGCGACCTCGCCACCCGCGTCGATCGTCTGCATGGGGCCCTCGACGAACCGCTGCCGGTGGTCGAACCCGGCCAACCGCTGCCGGCGCGTGTGCTGCCGAAGGACGCGCCGGCCGCGCTGCGCATGCGGCAGGTGTTCCGCGCCGTCATCGAGGGTCGCAGCCGCTACGGCGCCAGCGCCTTCGGCCTGTACATCGTCAGCATGAGCCGCAGCGCCGAGGACGCGCTGGCGGTGCTGGCCCTCGCGCGCTGGTCGGGGTTGGTGGACGGCCGCGGCCGCGTGCCGCTCGACGTCGCGCCGCTGTTTGAAACCGTCGACGACCTCGCCGCCGCACCCGACACGCTGCGCGACCTGCTGGCTGACCCGCGCTGGCGCGCGCATCTGAAGGCCCGCGGCGACCTGCAGTGGGTGATGCTGGGCTACAGCGACAGCGCCAAGGACGGTGGGCTGATGGCCGCGCGCTGGGCGCTGCAGCGCGCGCAGGTGCGGCTGGGCGACGTCGCGGCGGAGTTCGGCGTCAAGCTGCGCTTCTTCCACGGTCGCGGTGGTTCTGTCTCGCGCGGCGGCACGCGCACCGAGCGCGCCGTCATCGCCGGACCGCGCGGCTCGGTCGGTGGCGTGCTGCGGCTCACCGAGCAGGGCGAAGTGATCCACCGCAAGTACGGGTTGCGCGCGCTGGCCCTGCGCAACCTCGAACAGGCCACGGCCGCGGTGCTGCGCGCGACGCTGGCGCCGCGTAAGCCGGAGCCGCGGGAAGCGGCATGGCGTGAGATCGCCGACCATCTCGCCGACGTGTCGCGTGCGGCCTATCGCGAGCTTGTGTACGAGCGCGCCGACTTCGTCGACTACTTCCGCGAGGCGACGCCGATCGACGTGATCGAACGCCTGAACATCGGCTCGCGGCCGAGCAAGCGCGGTGCAGGTCTGGATGGTCTGCGCGCGATTCCGTGGGTGTTCGGCTGGAGCCAGAACCGCAGCAACCTGACCGCGTGGTACGGCGTGGGCAGCGCTCTGCAGTCGGCGCGCGCGCGCTTCGGCGATGCAGCGCTGGTCGAGATGGCTCGCGACTGGCCGTTCTTCGACACCGTGCTCGACGACCTGGAGATGATCCTCGCCAAGACCGAGCTGGGCATCTTCGAGGCCTACTCGCAGCTCGCCGGCGATCGCCACGCGCGCTACTTCGCCGGCATCGCCGCCGAATTCCAGCACACGGTCGAGGGCGTCGAGGCCCTGCGCGGCGCCGCCCTGTTGGCCGGAGACGCGCGGTTGGCGCGCTCGATCCGCCTGCGCAATCCCTATGTCGACCCGATCAGCCTGCTGCAGGTGGAGCTGCTGCGCGACTGGCGCGCCGCAGGACGCCCCGACGACGCGCGCTACCGCGCGCTGGCGGCCACGGTGAACGGCATCGCCGCGGGAGTGCAGAATACGGGGTGAGTGCTCAGCGAGGCGGCGCCTGATGGAACGTTGGCTTTTCGCAATGCGCATCGCGGTCATGGTCTTCGGCATCGCCGGGGGCGCCGTGCACGCCGAGCCCGCCTCCGTCCTCGCCGTCGATGGCGTCGAGTTCCAGGTGCGCCCCGACTGCAGCGTTGCGCTGCCCGGCCCCCGCGAGCGGGTGAGCATCCCGGCGCCGCTTGGCGGTTGGCCGCCAGAGACGCGCGCGGTGCTCGTCCTTGAGGCGGCACCGGGGCTGGTCGTGGTTCGCCAGGACCAGGAAGTGCGCTGCGGTGTGGCCTACGACGCCCGCGCGGCCGATACCCGCTTCCGCGCCGGCGTGGGCGTGACCCTGCCGCCGCCGACCGATCCGCTGGCGCCGATCGCGATCGACGCACCGGCTTGGCGCAGCGGCATCGGCGGGCTGGTGGTTCGTCATGGGGCGCCGGCGCCGGTTCAGCGCGAGGACACGGCGCGCTTCGTCGTGCGGGTCGCCGGCTTCGCCGTGCTGTTCGCGATGCTGCTGTCGGCCAGCCTGCTGGCGGCGCAGACGCGCGATCGCACGGTGGCCGCGTTCGCGGCGCTGACGGCCGGCTACACCGCGTGGATCGCCGCGCGTTCCGGGCTGGTGGGCTGGCCCGAGCCATGGCTGGCCGACCCATGGATCTGGCCTTGGGTCGTGGTGATCCTGCCGCCCTTCGTGCTGCTCCTGCATACGTGGCTGGTGCTCGATCAGGTGCGCATCGCGCATTTGGCGCCGACCCTGCGCGGCCGCTGGTGGATCGCGCCGCTGATCGCCGCGGCGCTCGCGGCGGCGCTGGCGCTGGTCTACGACGTCGGCCTGGCGGGGCCGCTGATCCGCTGGGCCACGCTGCTCGCGGCCCTGGGCAGCGCTGCGCTCGCCCTGTGGTCGTGGCGCAACGGCAATCGCCCGGCGCTGAACGTGCTGGTCGCGATCGCGCCCGCCCTTCTGCTCGTCGGGCCGTGGGCCAGTGACCTGCTCCGCGACTGGCGCGTCGAGGGCGCGGTGATGCTCGGTGCCTGGTATGCCACCACCATGACCATCGCGATGTCGTCGCGCACCGGGGCATTGCGGCGCCAGCGCGACCAGCTGCGCGCCCTGGCCGAGCGCGATGCCTTGACCGGACTTCCGAACCGTCGCGCGCTGCAGGCGACGCTGTTGCGCCGGCTCGACGATGCGCGCCTTCATCACCACCCGCTGTCGGTGCTGTTCTTCGACCTCGACCACTTCAAGCGCGTCAACGACGGCCATGGGCATGCGGTCGGCGACGAGGTGCTGGTCGAGGTGGGTCGTCGGCTCGTCCATGGACTGCGCGAAGGCGACACGGCGTTCCGCCAGGGCGGCGAAGAATTCGTCGTGCTGTTGCCTGGGGCGGACCACGGCGTGGCGCTGGGGATTGCGGAACGCCTGCGGGCCTCCGTGTCGGGCGCGCCGATGCTGAGCCGCGCCGGTCCGCTGCACGTGAGCGCCAGCATCGGGCTGGCGACGCTGCGCGACGGCGACAGCCCCGAGCGCCTGCTGGCGCGTGCGGATGCGGCGATGTATCGCGCCAAGCAGGCCGGGCGCAATCGCGTCGAGGCAGCGGCGGACGTTCCTGCGGCCACGTCACCGAAGTAGGCGACGCGTGCGCGCCCCGTGGTTGCCTCAGCCGCGGCGCGCGCGTCCCGCCACCGCGACGCCGATGAGGACCACCGCGCCGCCCGCGAGCATGGCTGAGGTGATTCTCTCGTCCAGCAGCAGCGCGCCCCAGGCCACGCCGAACACCGGCGAGATGTACGTGACCATCGTCGCCTTGGTCGAACCGATGCGCGCGATCAGTCCGAAATAGATCAGGTAGGCGATACCGGTGCAGGCCACGCCAAGGAAGACGACGCAGGCCAGCGCCATCCACGAGGGCGGCTCGGCCGGCCACTGTGCGACGGCCGGCGCGAGCAGCCAGGCGCTGGACAGCAGCTGGCTACCGAAGGCCAGCCCCAGCGGCGTGACGCCAGCGAAGCCGGTACGCGCGTAGTGCGCGGCATGGCCGTAGCAGGCCGTCGCGGCAAGTCCAGCGAGGATGGGCAGCAGGGCCGCGCTGCCGATGTCGTTCAACTTGCCGGCCACCAGCACGCCGACGCCAACGAAGCCGAGCGCCAGGCCCGCCCACAGCTGCCGCCCGGCCGCAAGGCCGAAGAACAGCGTGCCGATCACCGCGCCCCACAGCGGCGTCGTCGCGTTCAGCAGCGCGCCGTAGCCGGCGCTGAGGTGGATCGTCGCCCACGTCAGCAGCAGGAACGGCGCGGCGGTGTTGGTGAAGGCCATCAGCGTCATCGCGCCCCAGCGCCCGGCCAGCGGCGGCTTCTCTTGGCGGAAGGCCAGCAGCCCCCCCAGGAACAGTGCGGCGACGCTGACGCGCATCCAGGCCAGCGGTCCGGCGCCCAGCTCGGGCCCGGCGATGCGCATGAACAGGAAAGAGCTGCCCCACAGGGCGGCCAACAGGACGAGCAGGGCGAGGTCGCGTGGGCTCATGCAGAGGCGGTGGGCGAACGGCCGCCGAGTATGGCAGCGGGGGCTGGTGCGGCCCTCCGGTTCTTGCGCACGGTGCCGATTCATCCGGTGATGAAGTCGGGTCGTTATTGTGTAACTCCCTTCTTCCGGAGCCTGCCATGACCGTCCGCCCGCTCAGCGCCGTCCTGTTTGTTGCCCTGTCCGCCCCCTCGATGACCCAAGCGCAGGCCCAGCACGCCCACGTGCATGGGCAGGCCTTCGTCGACGTCGCGGTGGATGGCGAGACGGTCGAGATCCTGCTGCGCGCCACGGCGCATGACCTGGTCGGCTTCGAGCGCAAGGCCGAGAACCCTGAGGAAGAGGCGCAGGTGCTGGCGGCGCGCGAGGCCGTGCTCAACCATGCGCGGATCTGGCAGTTCAGCGTGGCCGCGCGCTGCGCGGCGGAACGTCCGGTGCTTGAGATGCCAGGCGCAGCCGACCACGCGCACGAGGATCACGGCCATGACGAGCACGGTCACGAGCATGACCACGATCACGATCACGAAGGCCACGACCACGAGGGCCATGATCACGGTGGGCATTCCGACTGGGCCGTGCGCTACCGCATCCGCTGTGCCGCGCCGCAAAACCTGCGTTCGATCGACACCGGCCTGTTCACCGCCTTCCCGTCGCTGCAGTCGGTGACCGTGCAGCTGCTCGATGCGGGCGGCGCGCGCGAAGTCACGCTGACGGCCGGCGCGAATCGACTCTCGTTGACGCCATGACCGAAGCGCTGCGCATCGATGGCCTGCGCTTCGCGTGGCCGGGCAGTGCCTGGGTGCTGGCCATCCCGCAGCTGCGGCTGGACGCTGGTGAACGCCTGTTCCTGCATGGCCCGAGCGGCACGGGCAAGAGCACCCTGCTGAATCTCGTCGCCGGCACCCTGTTGCCGCAGGCGGGCGCGGTGCGCGTGGCCGGCGAGGATGTCGCGACGCGTTCCGGCCCGGCCCGTGACCGGCTGCGCGCCGACCACCTCGGCATCGTGTTCCAGCAGTTCAACCTGCTGCCGTTTCTTTCGATGATCGACAACGTGACGTTGCCCTGCCGTTTCTCGTCGCGCCGTCGCGAGCGCGCGCTGCAGCGCTTCGGCAGCCTTGACGCTGCGGCGCGCCACTACCTCGCCGCGTTGGGTTTGGGCGATGCTGCGCAGGCGAAGCGTCGCGTCATCGAGTTGTCCGTGGGCCAGCAGCAACGTGTCGCTGCCGCGCGTGCGCTGATCGGCGGGCCCAGCCTGGTGCTCTGCGACGAGCCCACCTCGGCGCTCGACACCCGCAACCGCGACCAGTTCATCGAGCTGCTGTTTGCCGAGTGCGAGGCCGCCGGCACAGCCCTGCTGTTCGTCAGCCACGACCTGTCGCTGGCCGCGCGCCTCCCGCGCCAGCAGGCGCTGGGCGAGCTTTCGACGGCCGGCGCCGAAGCCCCGGAGGCCGCGGCATGAGCGGTTTGATCGGCCTGGCCTGGGCCAGCTTGAAGAACCGTCGCGCGACGGTGCTGCTGACGGTCGCCACTCTGGGGCTTTCCGTGCTGCTCCTGCTCGGCATCGAACGCGTGCGCCACGAGGCCCGCGACGCCTTCCTGCGCTCCGTGGCCGGCACCGACCTGATCGTCGGCGCGCGTGCGCATCCGGTGCAGCTCCTGCTGTATTCGGTGTTCCGCCTCGGCGAGCCCACGGCGAACCTGCAGTGGGACACCTACGAGAAGCTGAAGGCGCTGCCGCCGGTGGCGTGGACGGTGCCGATCAGTCTCGGCGATTCGCACCGCGGCTACCGCGTGGTCGGCACCACCGGCGAGTACTTCGCGCGGATGGGCTTCGGTGACCAGCGCGGGCTCGAATTCCGCGCGGGGCGCCCGTTCGACGCGTTGCACGACGCGGTGATCGGCGCCGATGTCGCCGACACGCTGGGCTACGTTCCCGGTAGCGAAATCGTGCTGGCGCACGGCACGGCGCGCGTGGCGACGCAGCAGCACGACGACCAGCCCTTCACCGTCGTCGGCGTGCTGGCGCGCACCGGCACCGCCATCGACCAGGGCGTGTTCGTGTCGCTCGAAGCCATCGAGGCCATCCATTTGAACTGGCGCGGCGGCATGCCGATCGGCCGCGCGCGCATCGACGTGGCGTCGATCCCGCCGGAGCGGCTGCAGCCCAAGTCGATCACTGCCGTGTTCGTCGGCCTCGAGTCGCGCACCGCGACCTTCCAAGTGCAGCGCGTGGTCAACGAGTACCGCGCCGAGCCGCTGACGGCGATCCTGCCGGGTGTGGCGCTGACCCAGCTGTGGGCGCTGATGGGCGGTGTGGAGCGCGCGCTGCTCGTGGCCGCCGGCGCTGCGGTGCTGGCGGCGCTGATGGTGTTGCTGACGACCATTCTCGCCACGCTGAACGAGCGTCGGCGCGAGATGGCCCTGCTGCGCGCCGTTGGCGCCGGGCCGCGACACGTCTTCGGCCTGCTGCTGGCCGAGGCCGCGCTGCTGACGGGCGCCGGCCTCGCTCTGGGCGTGGTCCTGCTCGAAGGGGCCCTGTGGGGGCTCGGGCCGTGGCTGGAGTCCCGCTTTGGGGTGTTCCTGTCCCCGGGCCTGCCGACGATCCGTGAAGCCGTCGTGCTTGGCGGCATCTGGGCGGGCGGTATCCTTCTGGGCCTGTTCCCGGCGGCTCTGGCCTACCTGCGCTCCTTGCAGGACGGCGTGGCCGTCGACCGCTGACTTCCGAGGTGTTGCCGATGATGATGCGCTTGTTCCGCCTTTTCGCCGCCGGTGCCCTGTGCGCCGCGCTCGTCGCGCCCGTCGTCGTCGCGCAGGAGCCCGAGATCGGCGCCCGCCCCGCGACCGATGGCCTGCCGAAGAGCGACGTCCGCGAGATCGATTGGCTCGAGCTGCTGCCGCCGGAAGACCTGAAGGCGCTGGAAGAAATGCCCGAGATCGACCACCAGGGCCAGATGCAGATGCCGCAGGCGATGACCAGCACGAAGACCGTTGCGGCGATGGACGGGGTCCGTGGCAAGGTGCCCGGCTACCTGGTGCCCATCGCCTTCGACGATCAGCAGCGCGTCACCGAGATGTTCCTGGTGCCGTACTTCGGCGCCTGCGTGCACGTGCCGCCGCCGCCGCCGAACCAGCTCATCTACATCAAGCCGAAGAATCCGATCGAGCTTGGCAACCTGTGGGACGCCTATTGGGTGCACGGTACCGTGCGCGCCTCGCTGGTCGAGAACGCGATGGCCACGTCGGCCTACGCCATGGAGCTCGATCGCCTCGAGCTGATCGAGGAGTGAGGCCGTGAGGGCGGTCGCGTACATCGTCGCGACGGCCGCCCTGTGGATCGCCGCGGGCCTGACGCGGGCCGCGTCGGTGGTGCCTGACGCCATGCCACCGGCCACCGACGATGCGCGCCCGGTGGTACGGGCCTGCTACAACGAGCAGCTCGGCCCGCCGGATGGCGGGCACTTTTCGCTGATGCTAATCCGTGCGGTCGCGAACGCCACCGCCGAGGCCCGCATCGAGCTGCAGCCGCTGCCATGGATGCGCTGTCTGATCCTCGCGTCGCGCGGCGATGTCGACGCCATCCTTGGCGCCAGCTTCACGCCCGAACGCGCGATCGACCTCGTCTACCCACGCGATGCGCAGGGGCAGCCCGACGAAGCGCGTCGCCTGTTCTCGCAGGGTTACCGGCTGCTGCGTCGGCGTGGTGACGCCGTCGATACCGATGGCGTCCGATTCCCCGGATTGACCGGCCCGATCGGCGTGGAGCGCGGACACCGTTCGACGGCGTTCGCTCGCGCCGGAGGCGCCCGCACCGACGACAACCACCCGGACGTGCTGGCGATGCTCGCCAAGCTGCGCGGCGGACGTCTTGGCGCGGTGCTGGTTGCGGACCCACAGTACGCGTCGCTACAGCGGCAGCCCGGCGCGCTCGACGGTCTAGAAGCCGTGCCGACGGGGATGCAGCTGCGCGGCTACTTTCTGGTGTTCTCTTGGAACTTCGCCCGTCGCGAGCCGGTGCTGATCGAACAGTTGTGGAACGAGGCCGTGCGCCAGCGCGATACGCCGGAGATCCTCCGGGCCACGACACTCCAGCAGGGCACCTCCATCCAGGGCAGCGCGCCATGAGCATCGCAGCGTTTTCGAACGGGACTCGCGGCTTGAGGGCGCCGGCGCTCGGCCTTGGCGTTCTCGCCAAGTCGACCGTCGCAGGCCTCATCGTGATGGCATGCGCTTGGCCGGCAGCGGCCTGCGACCTCGACGGGCTCTCGCACGGTTACGGCCCGATGTCGGCGCTGTTCGCCGGCGCGCACCAGTACAAGAGCCTCAATGGCCTTGACGAGGCAGCGGACGACCCCGCGACGGACACGGCCACGG
>JBOFQO010000136.1:0-3511 GCA_051660925.1 Silanimonas sp.
CCGCCATTGAACGCCTGATTGCCGCTGAAAACCCGGCGGCGCTGCTGGCCGCCAGCGGTTCCGCGCCCGCCGAATGACGCGCCGTTGAGGGACGGCGCGGTGCCCGGTGCGTCCTCAGAACGCGTAGCGGAAGGTCACCTGTGCCGCCCACTGCGATTCGCCGAGGCCGGTGCGGATCGACTCGTCCTCGAGCGAGCCGAGGCCGTAGACGTAGCGTCCTGCGGCGTCGAGGCCGAGGAAATTCACGAACGAGCGGTCAAGGCCGCCCAGCTCCTCGATGCGGCCCCAGCGCTTGTTGATCAGGTTGCCCACGTTGAGGATGTCGACGACCAGCTCGGCGCGATGCCCGTCGAACAGGCCGGGCAGCTCCTGGCGCACGCGCAGGTCGACGCTGTTGACCCACGATGCGAAGTCCCCGTTTCGCTCGACCACGCCGCCGGCATAGCGGTTGAGCCCCGTTGCGTTCGCGATGGCCCAGAACCGCGCTTCCTCGTCGGCGCCGCCGCGGAACACCACGTCCCCCGAGCCGGGCGCGCGCGGCACGTACATCAGGTCGTTGCCGCCCACGCCGTCACCGTTGAGGTCGTTGATGTACACCCAGCTGTACGGCCGGCCCTTGCGGCCTTCGTAGACCAGCCCGATTTCGGTCGCGTGCTCGCCGAAGAACGCCCGCTCGAAGCTGAGCGTGCCGATCAGGCGGTCGCGGATGACGTAGTCGGAGCGCGTGGCCACTTCGGCATTCGGGTTGACGCTGTCCAGCGACGACCAGTTGCCCAGCGCGATGGAGTCGGCCAGCGAGCTCACCTCTTCCGCATCGCTGTAGTTGTAGGCCAGCGACCACGCCCAGCCGTCGTCGCCCCGCGGGCGCGAGATCTGCAGCGTCAGGTTCTCGCCGCCGCCCTTGCCGGTCGGCCGCGCCACCAGCACGTTGGAGAAGCCCGGATTGTTCAGCCAGCGGCTGATCGGGCCGGCGTTGCCGGCGCAGGCACCGGTGGTCAGCGGCCGGCCATCCGCGGCCCAGCAGGCGCCGTTGAGGCCACCCGGGCTCCAGAACAGCGGGCGACCATCGCGGCCCGTGGCCGTGCTCGGCCCGAGGTTGGCGTGCTCGTAGTAGATGCCGTCCTGCACTTCCGTCAGCAGCACTTCGGCCGAGAACACCGCGTTCCACCACGGCAGCTCGTGGTCGAAGGCGAGGTTGGCCTTCCACACCGACGGCTGCTTCAGGCCATCGGCCAGCACGTCGACGGCGGGCGCGCCTGACGAGCCGGTGAACTGCGTGGGCTGGCGCGAGGGGTCGGCGACGAAGATGCCAGGGCCGGTCGTGCCGCAGGCCGGGAAGCCCGCGATGCCGCAGCCCACCACCGTGTTGGCGCTGCCGGTGTTCGAGTAGGGGTTCGACAGCCAGACGTTGGCCGCCGTGCCTTCGAACAGCCCGAGGCCGCCGCGAAGCTGGGTGGGACGCTCGGTCTCGAAGCGGTAGTTGAAGCCGAGGCGCGGCTGCCACAGGCGCTTGCCGTCCAGCGTGTTCGCGTTGTCGAGGCCGAAGCCGCCGGTCGAGCGCAGGCGCCCGGCCACGTTCGCCAGCCCCGTCGGCGCGGCGGCGACCAGCGCATTGCCGATCGGCGAGTCGGGCATGCCCGTCAGGTCGAGGCGCAGGCCCAGCACCAGGGTCAGCTGGTCGGTGACCGTCCACGTGTCCTGCGCGAACAGGCCGAGGTTCTCCAGCTCCCACTCGGCGATGCCGTCATCGAGCGTGCGGTTCGCCTGCGGCACCAGCACCTGGTAGGTGCGCGGGCGGCCCGCCTCAAAGCTCTGCGCGCAGTCCGTGGCCAGCAGGCATGAGAAGGTGTACGTGCCGTTGCTGTTCGGAAGGAAGGCGTTGAACACGTCGTTGCGCGACCAGTTGAAGCCGGCCTTGATCTCGTGGTCCTCGAGGAACAGGTTGCCGGAGAAGTACACCTCGTCGGTCACGGTGCTCAGCACGTTGACGTGGCGGAACTGCTCGGTGCCGAAGCGCAGGGTGCGCACGTTGCCCGACACGCCCGCCGGTGGCGTGCCGCCCGAGAACTCGACCGAGATCTGCGGCAGGCGGCTGGCGTTCTGCACCCGCTGGTCGAACTCGCGGCGCGAGAGGCGGAGCTCGGTCGAGAACGCCGAGCTCCAGTCGGCGAACCACTGGCCGGTGAGCGTCTCGATGTCGCGCTGCTGGTCGAACAGGTGCGAGTCGAGCGAGAGGCCGGTGGGGCCGAAGCCGCGGAACTCGGGCGTCAGCTGCTCGGTCTTGTTGTAGCGCAAGTTGGCGCGGTGGCTGTCGGTGATGTTCCAGTCCAGCTTCAGCAGCATTTCCTCGATGTCGGTCTGCACGGTCGAGACCGTCGCCACGTTGCCGGCGTCGATGCCGTACAGGCGCTGCGCGATCTCCCGGGTCTGGTCGATCTGCGCGGGCGTGATGAACACCTGGTTGCCGTTGCCGCCGAGTGGCACGAAGGTCGAACCGATGCGCGTGGCCTGGTACTCCTCGTAGTTGGCGAGGAAGAACAGGCGGTCGCGGAGGATCGGGCCGCTGATGACGAAGCCGGCCGTGGTGTCCTCCGATTCCGCCGGGTCGACATAGCTGTTCGATGCCGGGATGAAGCGGTCGCCGGACAGCGAATCATCGCGGAAGACGTAGTACACGCTGCCTTCGAGGTCGTTGGTGCCCGACTTCGTGACCGCATTGATGTTGGCGCCGGTGTAGCCGCGCTGCGTCACGTCGTAGTTCGAGATGTTGACCTGCACCTCCTCGATCACGTCGATCGAGATCGGCTGCTTCAGCGTGGGCAGGTTGTTCGCGTTCAGCCCGAAGGTGTCGGAGATGTTCAGGCCGTCGATGGTGATGCTGTTGAAGCGGTTGTTCTGGCCGGCCACCGAGATGCGGCCGCCGCTGCGGTCGATCTGCGCAAGCCGCGGGTCCAGCCGAGCGTAGTCCTGCAGGTTGCGCTCGACCGACGCCAGGCCGCGCAGCTGCTCGCCGGTCAGCGTGGTCGTGGTGCCGATGTTGGTCGGGCTGAACGCGGAATCGTTGCCCTCCGCCGTCACCACCACGGTCTCCAGCGTCGTTGCGGCGTCGAGCGCCAGGTCGACGCGAGTGGTTTCTGCGAGCGCGAGGAACACGTCCTCGCGCACCTCGGCGCGGCCACCCGCGCTCACCTCGATACGGTAGGGGCCGCCGACGCGCAGGCCGCGCGAGCTGTAGCGGCCGTTGGCATCGGAAACCGTGCGCGTCACCGTGCCTGAGGGTTGATGGGTGATGGTGACAACGGCATTCGCCAGGGCGGATTGCTGCTCGTCGACGATGCGGCCGCCGAGCGCGGCCGTGGTGTTTTGCGCCAGCGGCGCGGTGGACAGCAGGGCAGCGGCGAGTGCGAGCGCGAGGTGGGAGCGGCGCGCGCGGATCGGGAAGGGCATGGGAGCGTCCTTTTCGTTTCGGGGGCAATGTCGTTGAGGGGCGAAGGCTTCAGCTCACGCGGAT
>JBOFQO010000137.1:0-9553 GCA_051660925.1 Silanimonas sp.
TCGCGATGCACGAGGCGCAGGGCGTCGAGCGACAGCCCCTGCGGCAAGGCGAGTTCAACGGCGTAGCCGATCGGCGTCTCGCGCCAGCCGCCCTCGGCAAGCACCGGGGCCGCGCTGCCGTCCGGCGCCGCCGCGCGCGTGGTGCCATCGGCACGCGCGGCCAGCTTCAGGCGCATCGGCCCCAAGCTGGTGTCGAGATCGAGCAGCACCGCATCGATGGCGAGGTCGCCGGGCCAGTGCGCCTCGCCGCGCTGCGGTGTGGCGTCGTCGACGGCGATGAACACCAGTCGCCGCTCGTTGTAGTGGCCGACGGCAAAGTGGACGCCGGGCATTCGCGCGTCGGTTTCCAGCGGTGACGCGATGCCGCCCCAATCGCTGACCTCACCGTCCAGCCGCGGCGATGCGGTCAGCGCATGCACGGGCAGCGCGGGACCGGCCGGTGGCAGCACGGCGGGACGCAGCGCGAGGCTGCGCGCCAGCGCCTCGCCCGAGGCCTCAAGTGCCTGCTGCTGGCCTTGGCGCAGCAGGCTCTCCATCTGCACGAGCGCCTGCCAAGCCGCCCACGGCAACACCAGCGCGATCAGCGCGAGCAGCAGCAGCTGGCGGCGTAGGGTCATCGTGCAGTGCGCGCGACGCGCGGCGGGGTCATCGGGCGTCGCGCGATCGGCGCGGCGGGCTCATGCGCGCGCGGCGCTCACGGGCGCCAGCGGTAGCCGGCGCCGTGGACGGTGTCGACTTCGTCGAACGCGGTGTCGATGGCCTGGAACTTTCGACGGATGCGCGTGATGTGCGAGGTCACCGTGGCGTCGTCGACCACGACCTGCGCCTCGCGCATCAGCTGCTCGCGGTTCTTGACGTGGCCGGGATGCCGGACCAGCGCGTGCACGATCCAGAACTCGGTGACGGTCAGCGGCACCGCTTCGCCGTTCCAACTCACCTGCATGCGCTCGAACTCCAGCTTCAAGCCGCGCAACACGATCACGGAATCGCGCGTGGCCGGCGCGCGCAGCGCTTCAACCCGGCGCAGCAGGGCGTGGATGCGCGCGGTGATGTGCGGCAGCGAGACGCCCTTACTGAGGTAATCGTCGGCGCCGAGACGCAGGCCGGAAATCACGTCGAGCTCGGAGTCGCGCGCGGTCAGGAACAGGATCGGCAGGCTGGCCGAGCGAGCGCGCAGCTCGCGGCACAGCTCATAGCCGCCTTCGAGTTCGTCGCCGAGGCCGACGTCGATCATCACGAGGTCCGGCAGCTTCGCCGCGAAAGCGGCGCGGGCTTCCGGGCGCGAGGCGTAGGCCGAGACCGCGAAGCCGTGCTTGCGCAGCGCTTCGGCGTAGTTGTCGCGGATGGCGGGTTCGTCTTCGACGATGGCGATGGCGTGCGTCATGGCGGCCAGTCTAGCGGCGCTTTCGCGGCGCGGAAGGCACTGCCCGCGATTTGCCACCACGCGTCCGAATCCCGCCGCGAGGCGGCCGGTGGGCGGCACATCGAACGCGTGCAATACCCATCACGGAGGATACCCCCATGCCCAGAACCCATCGCGTCACCGCCTCACCCCGATTCCGTGCCGAACGCGGCGCCCTGTGGCTCGGACTCGGGCTGTGCTTCGCCACGCTCTTCGTATTGCGCCACGCCGACCCGCGCTGATCCCATCGCGCCGAACCCCATCGAAAGGAACCGCCATGAGCCTTGAGATCGAACTCGCCCCCGGTGCCGCCCTGCCCCTGGGCGCCCACGCCAACGAACCCCCGCGCGACGCCGCGCTGGCCTTCGCCCGCTTCCTCGGCCGCCTGCCGACGCCGCCGGCGCGGAACGAACTCGCGCGTCGCTGCGGCTCAGCCGCGGGCGGCGGCCACCTCGGCGCGCATCCGGGCGATGACCTCCGCGTAGTCCGGCGCATTGAAGATCGCCGAGCCGGCGACGAAGGTGTCGGCGCCCGCCGCGGCGATGCGGCGGATGTTGTCGGCCTTGACGCCGCCGTCCACCTCGAGGCGGATGGCCTTGCCGCTTGAGTCGATGCGCTTGCGGATGGCGTCGATCTTGCGCAGCGCCGAGTCGATGAAGCTCTGCCCGCCAAAGCCCGGGTTCACGCTCATCACCAGCACGAGGTCGAGGTTTTCCAGCGTGTAGTCGAGCACGTCGACCGGCGTGGCCGGGTTCAGCACGAGGCCGGCCTGGCAGCCGTGGGACTGGATGAGCTGGATGGTGCGATCGACGTGGCGGCTGGCTTCGGGGTGGAAGCTGATGACCGAGGCGCCGGCCTTGGCGAAATCCGGAACGATGCGGTCGACCGGCTCAACCATCAGGTGGACATCGATGGGTGCCGTGACGCCGTGCTTGCGCAGCGCTTCGCAGACCAGCGGCCCGATGGTCAGGTTCGGAACGTAGTGGTTGTCCATCACGTCGAAGTGCACCCAGTCCGCACCGGCGGCGAGCACCGCGTCGACCTCGGCGCCGAGCTTGGCGAAGTTCGCGGAGAGGATGGACGGAGCGATGAGGCAATTCGACATGGCGGGCTCGGGGCGAAGGGCGGGGGTCGGCGCGCGGCGTCTCAGCGCGGGCGCCGGCGCTGCTGGATGAGGTCGTAGGCGCGATTGATGTCGCGCAGCTTCTTATCGGCCTGCGCGCGCAGCTCGGGGGCGGCACCCTCAAGCTTGTCGGGGTGGTACTGCGAGACAAGGCGCTGCCACGCGCGGCGGACGGTGTCGTCGTCGGCGCTGGGGTCGACGTCGAGGACCATGTAAGGGTCGGGTCCGCCGCGGCGGAACCAGCCGCGGTCGAAAGCAAGTCCAATCAGCGCGCCGAGCAGGCCGCCGGCCGGATGGCGCAGCAGCAGCCAGCCCGCAAGGAAGCCCAGGATCGTGCCGTACCAGCGCATCTCAGCCTTCCGCCCCGGGGCGGAAGCCCGGCTGCGAGGCGTACCAGCGCGCCAAGGCCTCGATGTCGTCCGGCTGGAGCGCATTGCTGATCGCGTTCATCGCCACCGCCTTACGGCTGCCGTCGCGATAGGCATTCAGCGCGAGCACCAGATAACCCTCGTCCTGCCCGCCGATGTGCGGCGTGCCGGGCTGCCGCGCGACGCCGTTGTCGCCGTGGCAGGCCACGCAGAGCCCGAGCTGGGCAGGCTTGGCGTGGGCCTGCGGCGCCGTGGCCGCGACGGCGGGCACAGGAGCTGATGCGGGCAAGCGCGCCGAGCCGGCCGGCGGGCTGGTCTGGGCGAGAGCCGCGGGAGCGGCAAGCAGCGTGAGAAGCGTGAGAGCGGGCAGCAGATTCATGGGCGCGGAGTCTAGCGCGGTGGCGGTGAGGGGCGGCTTGCGCCCGATGATCCGGCGGGAGCTCATCCATTCGCCTCGCACGGTCGCCGCCGCCCTCGGGCCCCGCCAGCCCGCACACCCCCGCCGCTACAATGCGCCCTTCCTAAGCGCCGCCCACGCCCTGTGTCGACGACCCTGCACACCTCGAACCTCGCCCTGCCCCTGCGCCACCGCGGCAAGGTGCGCGATGTCTACGACCTGCCGCCCGGCACGGACGGCCGCGGCCGGCTGCTGATGGTCGCCAGCGACCGTCTTTCGGCGTTCGACGTGGTGCTGCCCGACCCGATTCCGGGCAAGGGCGAGATGCTGTGCCAGATCTCAAACTTCTGGTTCGGCAAAACCGCGCACCTGATGCCGAACCATCTGACCGGCATCGACGTCGCCAGCGTGCTTCCGCCGGGCACCGACGCCACGCTTTACGCGAAGCGCGCGGTGGTGACGAAGGCGCTGAAGCCCTTGCCCGTCGAGGCGATCGCCCGCGGCTACCTCATCGGCAGCGGCTGGAAGGACTACCAGAAGACCGGCCAGGTCTGCGGCATCGCGCTGCCGGCCGGCCTGCGCCAGGCCGAGCAGCTCCCCGAGCCGATCTTCACCCCGAGCACCAAGGCGGCGGTCGGTGACCACGACGAGAACGTGAGCTTCGATGCTGTCGTGGCCGCGATCGGCGGCGAACTGGCAGAAAAAGTGCGCGCGGCAACGCTGGCGATCTACCGCTACGCCGCAGCCTATGCGCTCGAGCGCGGCATCATCATCGCCGACACCAAGCTGGAGTTCGGCCTCGATGCCGACGGCACGCTGGTGGTGATGGACGAGATGCTCACCCCCGATTCCTCGCGCTTCTGGCCGGCCGACACGTACGCCATCGGCACCAGTCCGCCGAGCTACGACAAGCAGTACGTGCGCGACCACCTCGAGACGCTGAACTGGAACAAGACCGCGCCCGGGCCGTCGCTGCCCGTGGACGTGATCGCCGTGACGCGCGCGAAATACGCCGAGGCGCTGCAGCGCCTGGCCGGGATTCGCATCGACTGAGGTCGCCATGAGCCGCCTGCACACGCTTCTCGAGCACTACGGCCGCGACCACGAGAACGCGACCAACCAGACGATCCATCTCGTCTGCGTGCCGCTGATCCTGTGGTCGATCATCGCGATGGTGTGGACGATCCCGGTGCCAGGCACGTGGTTCCAGCCCGGCGCGTTCGCCGGCGCGCTGATGGCGGCCCTCGCGGCCTGGTACTTCCGCGGCTCGCGGCCGCTAGGCCTCGGTGTCGCCGTCGCGTTCGTTGTCGCCGGTGCGCTGTGCTGGGCCATTGCCAACGTCATTGGCATGCGCGGGCTGTTTGCCACCGCGATCGTCGTGTTCGTCGCGGCGTGGGTCGGTCAGTTCATCGGCCATCGCATCGAGGGCAAGCGCCCGAGCTTCTTCACCGACCTCGTCTACCTGCTGGTCGGCCCAGCGTGGACGCTGTCGAAGCTCTACCGCCGCCTCGGCATCGCCTATTGAACGCCCTGCCCCCGCGCGACATCGGCCTCGTCGCGATCGTCTGCGTCGTCTGGGCGATCAATTTCCTCACCTCAGCCTATGCGCTGCAGGAGTTCCCGCCGCTGCTGTTCACCGGCCTGCGCATGGCGGTACTCGCGGCGGTGCTGTGGCCCTTCCTGAAAGCGCCCGTGCCGGGCCAGTGGCCGCGCCTGCTCGGCATCAGCGTGGGCCTGGGCGTCGTGCACTTCGGCCTGAGCTTCTGGGCGCTGAAGCTGGCCGGTGATCTGTCGTCGGTCGCCATCGTCATGCAGAGCTACGTGCCGATGTCGGCCCTGCTGGCGTGGTGGCTGCTCGGCGAACGCTTCGCGTGGCGCACCGGGCTCGCCATCGCGGTGAGCTTCGCCGGCGTGCTGGTGCTGGGCTTCGACCCGCTGGTGCTCGATCGCCCCGCCTCACTGCTGCTGATGCTGTGCTCGGCGGGTTTCCTGGCGCTGGCGACAGTGATGATGCGCGGCCTGCAGGGCCAGACGCCGTGGAGCCAGCAGGGCTGGCTGGCGTTGATCAGCGTCGGCCCGCTGCTGGCGCTTTCCTTCGTCATCGAAGGGCCTCTTGTGCAGAACCTGACCGGCGGCACATGGGTCGGCTGGAGCGGCGTCGCGTACTCCGCGCTGGTGTCGTCCCTGCTGGGCCACGGGCTGTACTACGTGCTGGTGCAGCGCCATCCGGTCGCACTGGTGACGCCGTGGTTGCTGCTGGCGCCCGTGCTCGCCATCGCGCTCGGCGTCGCGTTCTGGGGTGATCGCCCGGGGCCGAAGCTGTGGATCGGCGGCGCCATGGTGCTGGGTGGCGTGCTCGCCATCGCCCTGCGCCGCTGGCAGAAGGCGCGGCAGGCCGTCGCCCGCGCCTGAGGGCCGACGCCCGGCCTTGTGACGGCTGCACTTCACCAGCGTTTCACGCCACCCTGACAAAACTCTGCGGGCGACTGCGGGCCCCTCTGGTCATGTGCAATGCATGGCGATGTCGGAGTCGTTCATCGATCCACCGGCCCGCCGCACGGACGCTCCCCATGCCTCGCATCGAGGCCGGGCATCGATGACCACTCGACCTGCCTTCGGAGTAAATCATGGAACTGTTGACCGGCCTCTGGCTCGGCATGCCCGTCTGGGTGTGGCTGGCCTTTATCGGCGCCGTCCTCGCCATCCTCGTCTTCGACCTCGGCGTCCTGCACAAGGAAGCGCACGAGATCGGCGTCAAGGAGAGCCTGTGGATGTCGGCGCTCTACATCAGCTTGGGCCTGCTCTGGGCCGTCGCCGTGTGGTTCATCTACTACTACTACGGTGGCGACAAGGCCATCGACCCACAGATCGCCGACCTTCCAACGCCTGATGCGAAAGCCTGGGAGGCGGTGAAGCTGTACATGACCGGCTACCTCGTCGAGAAGGCGCTGGCCATGGACAACGTGTTCGTCATCTCGATGATCTTCACGTACTTTGCCGTGCCACGGATCTACCAGCATCGGGTGCTGTTCTGGGGCATCCTCGGTGTCATCGTGCTGCGCGCGATCATGATCGGCCTCGGTGCGGCGCTGGTGATGAACTTCTCGTGGATCCTGTACGTCTTCGCGGTGATCCTGATCGCCACCGGCGTGAAGATGCTCTACGCCATCGACGACCAGCCGGACATCGCCAACAACTGGGCGATGAAGTTCCTCAAGAAGCGCATGCGCCTGACGGAAGAGCTGCACGGCGAGCGCTTCTTCGTGAAGCAGCCTGAGAAGACCAGCGGCAAGCTCGTGTGGTTCGCCACGCCGCTGTTCCTCTGCCTGATCCTCGTCGAGATCGCCGACGTGGTGTTCGCGATCGACTCGGTGCCGGCGATCTTCGCCATCACGCCCGACCCGTTCATCGTCTACACCTCGAACATCTTCGCGATCCTCGGCCTGCGCGCCCTGTACTTCGCGCTGGCGGCGATGGTGCACCGCTTCCACTACCTGAAGTACGCGCTGGCCTTCGTGCTGATCTTCATCGGCTCGAAGATCTTCCTCGGCGACTGGCTGTTCGGCGGCAAGATGCCGGCCGAAATCAGCCTCGGCGTGACGTTCGGCCTGCTGGCCGGCGGCGTCGTCTACTCGCTGTGGAAGTCGCGCGACCAGACGCCCGTCGCCTCGGCGTGATGCCTCGGCCCGCGGCTTGAAAGCCCTCGGAAGCCCGCGCACGCCGCGGGCTTCCGTTTCTCCGACGTGGATGACCGATGACGACCCCCGCGCTTCCCACCCAAGCCTCGCCGCAGCGACGCGGCGTCCTCGACTGGATCGAATGGGCCGGCAACAAGCTGCCGGAACCGGCCCTGCTGTTCGCCCTGCTCGCCTTCGTCGTTGTGCTGCTCTCCGCGCTGGGCTCGGCGATGGATTGGAGCGTGCAGCCGGTGAAACCGGTGCTGCAGATGCAAGAGGTGCTGCAGGCCGACGGCACCACAGCGCAGCAGCCGGTGCTCGATGCCAACGGCCGGCCCGAGCTTGATCTCGTCGCCAGCGGTGAACGGATCCAGCCGCGCTCGCTGCTCACGGCCGATGGTGTCTATTGGATGCTGTCCTCGGCGCTACGCAACTTCGCGCTGATGCCGGCCCTGCCGCTGATCTTCACGGCGATGCTCGGCATCGGCCTGGCGGAGAAGTTCGGCTTCTTCGCCGCGCTGATGCGCTTCCTCGCCCTCCTGACGCCGCGCAAGCTCCTGACACCCGCCGTGGTGATGCTCGGCGCGACGGCATCGGTGGCCTCGGACGCCGGCTACATCATCCTGCCGCCACTCGCTGCCGCGCTCTATCTCGCGGTCGGGCGGCATCCCGTCGCCGGCATGGCGGCGGCGTTCGCCGGTGTGGCCGGCGGCTTCGGTGCGGGCTTCTTTCCGAACGGCAGCGACGGCGTACTGACGGGCTTCGCGCAGGATGCCGCGCGAGTGATCGATCCGGACTACACCGTGTCGATCCTGCACAACTACTTCTTCAAGGTCGGCTCGGTGTTCGCGGTGATGGCGGCGGGCTGGTTCGTCACCGACGTCATCGTCGAGCCGCGCCTGAACCGTCAGCATCCCGAGGACAAGACGGCCACAGCCGACGCGACGGCGCGCGAAATGGCCTTGAGCAGTGTCGAGAAGCGCGGGCTGAAGATGGCGCTGGCCAGCTTCGTCGTCGGCGCGCTCCTGCTGGCGGGCGCCGTCCTCGTGCCCGGCATGCCGCTGCAGGGCGACGGCCAACCCACGCTACCGAACGGCCGCGCGCTGACCGAAACCGCCATCGACGTGCAGCCGATGGGCACCGCCGTCGCCGAGGGGGCCACCGTACTGGCCAGCGAGCCGCTGGCGGTCACCGCCGAGGGCGCGCCGCGCCTGCGCGAAACGCCCGCGCCGCGCTGGTCGCACGTGATCGTGCCGGTCATCGTCATCCTGTTCCTGCTGCCCGGCCTGGCCTACGGCATCACCACCGGCGCGCTGCGCGGCCAGCAGGATCTGGCCGACGCGCTGAACCACGGCATCCGAAGCATCGTGCCGGTGCTGGTGATGCTGTTCTTCCTCGCCCAATTCACCGCCTACATGGGCTACAGCGGCCTCGATCGCATGCTCGCCTACGCCGGCGGCAGCCTGCTGTTCAACGCCGACCTGCCGATCCCGGCGCTGATCGTCGCCTTCGTGCTGGTGGTGGTGTTCGGCGACTTCGCGATGAGCGGCATGCTGAGTAAATTCGGCGTACTCGCCCCGATCTTCATCCCGATGTTCATGATCGTCGGCATGAGCCCCGAGCTCACCACCGCCGCCTACCGCATCGGCGACTCGGTGGTGAACATCGTGACGCCGCTCAACAGCTACCTGCTGATCATCCTCGCGGTGTTCCAGAAGTACCGCCCGAAGGCCGGGCTCGGCACGCTGATCGCGCTGATGGTCCCGTACTCGATCGTGATCGGCATCGTCTGGACCGTGATGCTGGTGGGCTGGTACCTCGTGGGCCTGCCGCTGGGGCCCGGATCGCCGCTGTACTACGTGCCGGGGGGTTGAAGGCGCGAAGGCGTCTCCATGCGCGCTGCCCTGTCGGTCAGGGCAGCGGGCATTGGCGCTCGCGGGCTCCCGACACGAAGCGATGGCAGGCTTGCAGCCTTTCGAGGATGTAGCGCTGCATGGTCAACAGCGAAGAGGTTTCCCGCAGCCCGTCGTTCGAATGAAGTCGCCCCTCGACGGTCCTCGAGGGATGCGTGAGCAATCCGGCCGTCTGGAGCGCGTGGTCCTGCGCCATGTCAACGCGATTGTCCAGCGTCAAATCAGACCCGTCGCGCGTGCCTTTATCGACGTAGTTCCTGGCAGGCAAGCCGACGCGCTCCCACTCCAGGACGGCCGTCGCAAGCAGGCATTGGCGAGTGGATGGCCTGACGATGCCCCCCATGCTCGCGAGCCCTTCGACGCCGGAGTGGGTCTCTTCCGAGCGAACGCAGAGGGCGGTGAGCTGCGCGATCATGGTGTCGATCGCCGCCGTGCGCGGAATCGAGTCGTGCATCGCGGTGCCGACGATGTGGAACACCTCGTCACGGACCGATCGCCCGGAGCTGTCACGCGCGAGCGCGTCTGGATCATTGACGAAGTGATGCAAGGCGCCGAGGCCGCTCAGTCGTCCGTTCGGTCCGGTCGTCGCGGCTATCAGAAGAAGATCGGGCGCCGTATGGATGGCGCGCTCCTGTGGGCTAGAGGATTGTCGGCACCAAGCGCCGGAAGCGGG
>JBOFQO010000138.1:0-8330 GCA_051660925.1 Silanimonas sp.
CAGCCGGCCGACGCACCGCCCAGCACCGCCAGCGCGTCGAACGGGGCGAGCGGCGACATCACGGCCGCGGCGTCGACGCCACCCGCCGACCCGTCCGAGGAAGCCGCCCCGACGGCCGCCACCGTCGCTCACGTCGGCCTGATGGCGCACGAGCCGTGGTCGCGTCCGTTGGCACCCGGCGCGACCGTGGCCGCCGGGTACATGCACCTGATGAACCACACCGCGCAGCCGGAAACCCTGGTCGGCGCGCGCGCCGACGGCGTCGGCCGCATCGAGCTGCACGACATGGCTGAGGTGGACGGCGTTATGCAGATGCGTCCGATCGAAGGCGGCGTGCCGCTCGCCGTCGACGGCATGGCGGCCTTCCAGCCCGGCGGCAAACACTTGATGTTCATCGACGTCACGCGTTCATGGAACGAGGGCGATGTCGTGCCGGTGACGCTGGTCTTCGAAAGCGGCACCGAGGTCCTCGTCGACGTCGCGGTGGCGACGAAGGACGGCGACGTCGAGGGGTCCGACCACTCGGGGCATCACAGCCACTGAGCCGCACGCCGCGGCACCGTTCACGGGAATTGACGGCGCCTGCCGCACGCTGCCGGCCGCACGAGCGCGGCAGCGGGGATAATCCATCTGTTCGCGACCATCCCCCCTCCACGGTGCAGCGCGTTATCCGACCTTCCCTGTTCGCGCGGCCTGTTCCGCATCGCTGCTGCTTGGCCCTGAGGTCGGCGCTGCGGTGCCTTGCCCTCGTCGTCCTGCTTTGCAGCAGCAGCGCGAAGGCCGAGCTCCGCGCGCTGGATGCCGAGGCCTGGCGCGAGCTGCACCAGCCGCGCTTCGAGTCCGTCGATGCGCAGGGTGCGGTCCTCGACGGCCCCGTCCGCGCGATCACCGAAGACGTGGACGGACTGGTCTGGACCGTGTCGGGGGCGTCGCTGTGGCGCTGGGACGGCTATCGGCTGGTCAAGGCCCGGCTGCGCGTCGCGTCGCGCGCCGGCGGCGAGGAGTCGCCGGTGCTGCAGACGGTCACCGCCGATGCCGATGGCGAGCTGTGGGTTGGCGGTGCACGCGGGCTGTTCCGCGTCGATCGGCAATGGCCCTCGGAGCCGGCGCTCGTTCCGGTGCCGCTGGGCGGCGAGCCGCCGTCGATCCAGTTCATCGCCTTCCCTCGTCAGGTGGATGCCGGCATCCGCGCCTTCCTCGGCACGGTGAACGCCGTGCTCGTGCTGCCTCGCGACGGCCGTGCGCGGGCGGTCCCGATTCCCGACGCCGGGCCGAACCGTCTGCATGCGCTGCACGTCGACACCGCGGGCCGGGTGTGGGGCGGTACGACCCAAGGCCTATTCCGGCTGGTCGAGCCTGACGGTGACGCGCGCTGGATCGCGCAGCCCCTGCCGGTGGCCGCATCGCGTATTGCGGCGCTCGACAGCGAGGCGTCCGGGCGTCTCTGGATCGGAACGGCGCATGACGGCCTGTTTTCGCTCGACGCCGCCGACGAGGTTCGCGCCTGGCCTTGGCCTCCAGGCACATCGCCGGCGCCGCGGATCTTCGCGCTGGCGCGGGTGCGCGACGGTGAGCTGTGGGCTGGTCAGTTCGGCCACGGGGTGTGGTCGCTGGATATCGACAGCGGGCATTGGCGAGTCCTGCGCCACGAGCGCGGTCGTCGCGGCAGCCTTGAGGACGACAATATCTGGTCGCTGTACGCCGACTCGCGCCGATTGGCCTGGGTCGGTACCGGATCCGGCCTGCAGTTCGGTGCGCCCGGCCAGCGGCGGATGCTGAATCTACCGCTCGCGCCCGATCGGCCGACCGACCCGGCGCGGCTGCGCGTCCACGGCTTGGCTGCATCGCCGGGTGGCGTGTGGATGGGAACGAACGCCGGCCGGATGCGTCATGTCGGGCCCAGCGCGCCAGGCGCGACGGAAGCGCGACTCGAAGCGCTGTGGGGCCGCGGCGACGTCGCTGCCGGCGCGATGGAGCTGGTGGCCTCGATGGGGCAGGGCCGCTGGGTGTTGGGCAGCGACTGGCGCACCGCGCTGGCCGAACCCGGCCGTGATCGCATCGTCCCGCTGCAGCCCGCTGCGCGCGGCAGCGCGACCTATACGAGCGCGGTCGTCGCCTGGGAAGGCGCTTGGTGGCTGTCTGGCCCGGACGGATTGTGGCGTGTGCCGCTTGGGCCCAATGGCGAACCGAACGTCGAGGACGCGCGGAACCTTCTGGCCGACGCCAGCGGTGAGCGTCGCGTGTCGAGTCTGTTGGCGACGCCGCGGACGCTGTGGATCGGCACGTGGAGCGGCCTGGCGCGGCTGGATGCCGGCGCGTCCAGCGTGCATCACCTGTCGGTGCCGGGCCTCGATTCGCACTTTGTGGCGGCGATGGTCGCCGACGCCAGCGGACGGCTGTGGGTGGGCACCTCCGCCGGTGGCATCTTCCACGCACCGGCTCGCGACGTGTCGACGCCGTCCTCGTGGAGCGTCATCGACGAAAGCAACGGCCTGCCCGGCAACAGCGTCAGCGCGCTGCTCGCCGACCCGGCCGGCCACATCTGGGCCAGCACCTCGCGTGGGTTAGTCGACATCGATCCGCGCCAGTTCCGCCTGCGTGCCTATCGGCCCGAACAGGGCGCCGCCGCCGCGCCCTATGTGCGGCGCTCCGCGCTGGCGCTGCCCGGCGGCGAACTGCTGTTTGGCGGCACCGACGCCTTGACGGTGGTCCTGCCGGACGACGGATCGGCCTCGGCGTCGAGGTCGCTGCCGCCGCTCGTGCTGACCGACATCTCCTCCGGCGAGCATGAGCCAGCGCTGCTCTTCGATTCTGCGGGCAGCGCGGGGGCGGCCCGCCTGCGGGTGCCTCCGGGCGTGTCGCGCGTGGGCCTGGAGTTCGCGGCGCCGGTGTTTCTTGGCGCGCAGAACCTGCGTTACCGGCACCGCCTGTATGGCTGGGACGACGACTGGACCGAAGTCGACAGCGAGCACCGTGTCGCCTCGTACACGCGGCTCGCGCCGGGTACCTACCGTTTTGACGTCGAGGTCGCCGAGGCCAACGGCCCCTGGCGCGACGGCGGCTTGGCGCTTGACGTGCAGGTGATTCCCGCATGGCACCAGCACCGTGGCTTCCATGTCGCGCTGGTGCTCGCCGTACTGGCCATCGTGGCGGGCGCCGTTCATTGGCGGGCGCGGCTGCTCCGCGCCCGTGCGCGCCAGCTGGCCTACATGGTCGATGTCCGTACCGCCGACCTGGCCACGGCCAATGCCGAGCTGGCGAAGGCGCACCGGGCGGTGGAGGAAGCCAGCCTCACCGATCCGCTCACCGGCCTGCATAACCGCCGCTTCCTGTGGCGCCACATCGATGCCGACGTCGCGCTGGCGCTGCGCAGTCGTTTTGGCGCTGAGCCGGAACCACGAGACCCGAGCGACCTGCTGTTCTTCCTCGTTGACGTCGACCACTTCAAGCGCATCAACGACCAGCACGGCCACGCCGTGGGCGACCTTGTCCTGGTGGAAATGGGCCGGCGGTTGCGCGCCGTGTTCCGCGAATCCGACCACGTCGTGCGCTGGGGCGGCGAGGAGTTCCTCGGCGTGGCGCGCGGCGCCCATCGCGACGACGGGCCGCGCGTGGCCGAACGCATCCGCGCCGCCGTGGCGGGCGAGCCGTTCCATCTCCCGGGAGGGCAATCGCTCGCGGTGCGCTGCTCCATCGGTTATGCCGCGCTGCCCCTGGTCGCGGCGCATCGGCACGCGTTCAGCTGGGAAGACACCGTCGCCATCGCGGATGAGGCGCTGTACGAGGCGAAGGCCGCCGGCCGCGACGGGTGGGCCGGCTTCGAGGAGTCCAGCGGGCCCATCGACCCGCAGGACCTTGCCGCGCTGCGCCAGCGCTCGCTGAACGCGGCGCGGGTGCCGAGCCTGCGGCTGCATCGATCGCCACGCTGAGCGCGAAGAAAAACGGCCCGGCGCAAGCCGGGCCGCTGAAGTCCGCCGACACGAGGTGGGCCGGCGGAAATCGGTGACGTTGGACAGCCTCTGACGCCGACGTCGCCGGGAAGTTCCCGCAGTGATCGCCGTGCACGTTGCACGGCGATTCAGGAACGGGGACGCTTACCAGATGGCGATGCGCTGCGTGGCTGGGCGCACCATCGGATCGCCTTCTTTGCACTCGAACGCTGCCGCGAAGGCCGGCATGTTGCTTGGCGCGCCGTTGGCGCGGAAACGCGCCGGGGCGTGCGGGTCCGTGACCAAGCGGACGTTGAGTTCCTTGTCCGTGTAGTTGCGGCGCCACACCGTCGCCCAGTTGCCGAAGAAGCGCTGGTCCTGCGTGAGGCCCTCGACCATCGGGTCGCTATAGGCCGCGCCCTGGGCCGCGACCATCGCCGCGTGTGCGACGGTGAGGCCGCCGAGGTCGGCGATGTTCTCGCCCAGCGTCAGGTTGCCGTTGACGTTCTTGCCGGCCAGTGCCTCGTAGGCGTCGAACTGCTCGACCAACATCGTCGTCTTGGCCTTGAAGCCCTCCGCGTCGGCCGGCTGCCACCAGTTGGCGAAGCTGCCCTTGGCGTCGAAGCGCGAGCCTTGGTCGTCGTAGCCATGGATCATCTCGTGGCCGATCACCGCACCGATGCCGCCGTAGTTCAGCGCCGGGTCGGCCTTCGGGTCGAAGAACGGCGGCTGCAGGATCGCTGCCGGGAACACGATCTCGTTTAGTAGGGGGTTGTAGTAGGCATTGACGGTCTGCGGCGTCATGCCCCACTCGCCGCGGTCCTTCGGCTGGCCGATCTTGGCCATCTGGTAGGCGTGGTTGAACTTCGCCGCCGCGAGGATGTTGCCGACGTAGCTGTCGCGCGTCGTCGACAGACCCGACCAGTCGCGCCACTGGTCCGGATAGCCGATCTTCGGCGTGAAGCTGGCCCACTTCTCAAGCGCCCTGGCCTTGGTTTCTGGCGTCATCCACTCGAGGGACTCGATGCGCGACTTCAGCGCCGTCGACAGGTTGCCGACCAATGCCTCCATCTGCGCTTTGCTCTCGGCCGGGAACGCGACCTCGACGTACAGCTCGCCCAGCGCTTCGCCGACCGTTCCGTTGACGGTGTCGAGCACGCGCTTCCAGCGCTCCTTCTGCTCCTGCTGGCCGCGCAGCGTCTGCCCGTAGAACGCGAAGTTCTGGTCGGCGAACGCCTTCGGCAGGAAGGGGGCCAGGCCGTCGAGCGTGTGGAAGCGGAAATAGGCCTTCCAGTCCTCCATCGGCACCGAGGCGAACATGCCGTCGAGGGTCTTGAAGAAGTCCGGATTCGACAGCGAGAACTGCGCAGGGCGGGCGACGCCGTTCGCATCAAACCACGCCCCCCAGTCGAAGGCCGGCGTGATGGCGTTGGCCGCGTCGATGGCGACCGGGTTGTAGTACTTCGAGATGTCGCGCGACAGCTCTTCGCTGGAATACGTGACCTTGGCGAGCGCGGTCTCGATGGCAAGCACCTTCGCGGCCTGCGCGGCTGCGGTGGTCTCATCGGCGCCCGCTAGCTTCAGCATGGCCGCGATGTGGGCCTGGTACGCCTCGCGCTCGGCCTTGTGGGCGTCGCCCTCGTAGTAGCTCTTGTCGGGCAGGCCGAGGCCACCCGGCGTCGCGTAGGCGATGACCTGCGAGCTGTCCTTGAAATCCGATTCGCCGCCGAACAGCACCAAGCCCATCGCGCCGCGGCTCGCCGCGCTGCGCAGGAAGGCCGGAATGTCGGTCGGTGCGACCAGCGCGTCGACCTCGGCCAGCAAGGGCTGCACCGGTGCCAGGCCGGCCGTCTCGATGGCCGCCTCGTCCATGCCTGTGGCCCAAAGGTCGCCGATCAGCTTCTGCGTGCCAGTCCCTGCAGTCATCGCCGCGGCGGCTTCGACGATTTGCTTCTGCGTGTACTGCGAACGCTCGGCCAGCGTCTCGAAGCTACCCCAAGTCGTGCGGTCGGCCGGCACCGGGTTGGCCGCCAGCCAGGTCGCGTTGACGTGAGCATTGAGGTCTTGGCAGGCGGGAGTCGCGGGGTCGAGGTCGGCCTTGTCGAACGAAATTGCGGGCGGCAGCTTGCTGGCATCGATGCTCAGCGTCGGCGCTTCTGTGGCCGCCGGAGCCGCATCCGCCGCCGGCGCTTCCGGCGCTTTCGAGCAGGCGGTGGCGAGGATCGCCCCGAGGGCGAGCGCGAGCGGGGAGAGGGCAGGGGTTTTCACGGCAGAACGTCTCGACGACGGGCGACGGGCCCGGAGGGCGCTCATGCTGCGCCGGTGACCGGGGGCGAACGTGTGCCGATGGTCATGACGGTTTCGTCACAAACGTGGCGGGTTTGTATCGGCTGCCACGAAGCTGTAACCGCAGCGCCACAGACTTCCGCGGATTCCCGCACCCGGATCTCTCGTGATGAAGCGCTCCACCGCCCTTGCCCTGTCCTCGATGGCGCTTGCCATCAAGCTCGCCCTCGTGCCCGTGCATGCCCAGACGCCAGCCACCGGCGCCGTGGTGCAAGCCCAGCCGCGCGGTGCGGCACAGGTGTGGGTGTACGCCTACCGTGCCGGTCAGCCGGCTTCGGGCGTCGAGGCCAAGCTGGGTGCGCGCGTGCTCGGCGTCACCTCGGCGCAGGGTGTGGTGGGTGGCGCGGTCACGACCGGCCCGCAGACCCTGCAGATCCGCGACGGCCAGCGCGAGGTGACCATCGAACTCGACCTCGCCGCCGGCGAGCAGGTGCAGATCGCCCTGCAGTTCGTGCCGGGCCGCGCCCCGGCCTACACACTGAAGAGCTCGGTGAAGGGCACGACCACGGTCGACCTCGCTGCGCAGGAAGCGGCCGCCGCTGCCGCAGCCCAGGCCGCCCCGGTCACCCCCGGCGGCGATGCCGCCCCCGCCCCCGAGGGCGCGCCTGAGTCCGGCGCCGCGAGTACGGGCGGTACGGCCACGCTCGACGCCATCAATGTCGAGGGCGAGGCCGTCCGCGTCGACGACCGCGCCGCCTACGTCGACCTCGAGCGCATGTCGGTGTCGGTCGATGACACGCTGTCGATCGAGCAGATCACCCGCGCCGGCGACACCGACGCTGCGGTCGCGCTGCGCCGCGTCACCGGCCTGACCCTCGTCAACAGCCGCTTCATCTACGTGCGCGGCCTCGGCGAGCGCTACTCGTCGGTGCTGCTGAACGGCGCGTCCATCCCCTCGCCGGACCCGACCCGTCGCGTCATTCCGCTCGACCTGTTCCCGACCGACGTGCTCGAAGGCGTCGTCGTGCAGAAGACCTACACCCCGGACATGCCGGGCGAGTTCGGCGGCGGCACGATTCAGCTGCGCACCAAAGCGATCCCGCTGCAGCCCTTCTTCCGCGCCTCGGTGACGGTTGGCGGTGAGCAAGGCACGACGTTTGAGGACGGCCTGCGCTATGACGGCGGCAGCGACGACTGGACCGGTCGCGACCGCGATGCGCGCAACCCGGATCCGACCTTGGACGCGGTGCGCAGTGCTCGTGGCTTCTTTGCCGGCCAGAGCTTCGGCAATCCAAACGGCTTCACTCCGGGCGAGATCGAAGCGGTCGGCGAGCGCCTCGCCGGCAACAGCAGCTACGACCCGTTCCTGTCCGACATCGGCCCGGACATCGGCGCGTCGATCGCCGGCGGCCAGCGCTTCGACATCAATGACGACGTGCGCATCGGCCTGCTCGGCTCGGTGCGCTACTCGCAGCAGTGGGACACGCAGGAGGAAACCCGTCGCTACCTCCAGGCCAGCAACGCCGGCCTGGTGATCCGCGACGAGACCGAACTGTTCGGCACCACGCGCGAGATCGACCTGTCGGCCTTCAGCGTGCTCGGCCTCGAGTTCGGCAGCGACCACCGCTTCACCCTGACCTCGATGCTGCTGCGCCAGACCGAAGATGAGGCCCGCGAGGAGACCGGCATCATCGACGCGCAGGAGCTGCAGCGCTACCGCCTCGAGTGGGTCGAGAACTCCCTGCTGAGCCACCAGCTTGCGGGCCAGCACCGCCTGCCGTGGTTCGGCGAGATGGCCGATTTCGACTGGCAGTACACCGACGCCGCGGCGCGTCGCTACGCGCCGAACACCCGCCAGTTCCGCTTCAACTTCGACGACGCCGGCCGCCGCACGCTGTCGCAGTTCGGCGAGAGCAACGAGCAGACCTGGGCCAACCTCGACGATGACTCGCGCTCGCTCGACCTCGGCTTCAAGGCGCCGTTCGCCTTCAACGACGGCGCCACCTACGGCACCGTCGACCTCAACGCCGGCCGCACGCTGCGCGACCGCGACAGCTACATCCGCCGCTACGGCTTCGGCTTCCGCTTCAACGACGGCCAGCTGTTCAACCAGGT
>JBOFQO010000139.1:0-6966 GCA_051660925.1 Silanimonas sp.
AGGATCTGAAGAGCTTCTGGAACAACGCCTATCCTGACGTCAAGAAGGACATGAAGGGCCGTTACCCGCGCCACCCGTGGCCCGACGACCCGTGGACCGCCACGGCGACGCATCGCGCGAAGCCGCGGGGGACGTGAAGGTACGCCGCTTGAATGTCCTTTTCCTCTGCAGCCGAAACCGCCTGCGAAGCCCGACGGCCGAACGGGTGTTCGCCGATTGGCCGGGCATTGAAACGGCGTCCGCCGGCATCAGCCCCGACGCGGAGTCGCCGGTGACCCCCGAGCTGTTGGTGTGGGCCGACCTTGTCGTCGTCATGGAAAGCGTGCATCGCCGTCGGCTTTCCGCCGGTTTCGCGCGCCACCTTCGCGGCAAGCGCGTGGTCTGTCTCGATATCCGCGACGAGCACGAGTACATGGCGCCGCGACTCGTCGAGCTGCTGCATGCGCGCGTGCCGCAGCATCTGCGGCAAGCGGGTGCTCGGGCGCCGTCAGGCGAGGCGGCGACCGCCGAATCGCGAACGACGACTCGCGCGGGCGCCGAAGCACGACCGGCCCGGGGGCCGAAATGATCCGTTCTTCCACCTGGCCCGCGCTCGATGCCGTCGCCGACGCGGTGAACCCGGCACTGGGCTTGCTGCTGCTCGGCGTCACCGTCGCGGCCGCGCGCCGCGGCGAACGGCGGGTAACCATCGGCCTGCCGCTGACTCTCATGGTGATGCTGTCGGTGGCCTACGGCCTCGCCTACCTCGACCGTGTGCTCGGGGTGTTCGCGCTGTTCGGTTTGGAATTCAGCACTCGCGGCGCAGTGCACCTGGCGGCCTGGACCGCCCTGTTGATTTGGCGGCCGGTGTTCTGGCCGTGGGCGCTGGGTACGACGCTGGCCTACCACGTCTATATGGCGGCGCAGGCCCACCACAGCGCCTTCGACCTGCTGGCCACGGCGGCCGTCGTCGCGCTACCCCTGACCCTGCTGGCCACCGGGCTGCGACCGCTGGCGCGTCGACGGGCCGATTCAGCCCCGTCGGGGCACAATGCCGCCTCCTGAACCCCTGCCTGCCGCGATCCCGCGGTTCTCGCCATGAGCACGCCCTTCCACGTCTTCGATGTCATCGTCGTCGGCGGCGGCCACGCCGGTACCGAAGCCGCGCTGGCGGCCGCGCGTTCCGGCGCGCGCACCCTGCTGCTGACGCACAGCATCGAGACCATTGGCGCGATGAGCTGCAACCCGGCCATCGGCGGCATCGGCAAGGGGCATCTGGTCAAGGAGATCGACGCCCTCGGCGGCGCGATGGCGCGCGCGGCGGATCGCGCCGGCATCCAGTGGCGCACGCTCAACGCGTCCAAGGGCCCAGCGGTGCGCGCGACCCGTGCGCAGGCCGACCGCGCGCTCTACAAGGCCGCGATCCGGCGCATGGTGGAAACGCAGCCGAACCTCGCGATGTTTCAGCAAGCAGTCGATGACCTGCTGTTCGCGGGCGAGGCCGTCACTGGCGTGCGCACGCAGATGGGCCTTGAGTTCTTTGCTCCGGCCATCGTGCTGACGGCAGGTACTTTCCTCGCCGGGCAGATCCATATCGGCCTGGCGAACTACGCCGGCGGCCGCGCCGGCGATCCGCCGTCCTCTGCGCTTGCGATGCGGCTTCGCGAGGCGAACCTCGGCGTCGGCCGCCTCAAGACCGGCACGCCGCCGCGCATCGACGCGCGCAGCATCGACTTCAGTGGGCTCGAGGAACAGCCGGGCGACTCGCCGATCCCGACCTTCAGCGTCGACAACGACGCCTCGGTCCATCCGCGGCAGGTGAGCTGCTGGATCACGCACACCAACGAAGCCACGCACGACGCCATCCGCGGCGGCCTCGACCGCTCGCCGATGTACACCGGCGTCATCGAAGGCGTGGGCCCGCGCTACTGCCCGAGCATCGAGGACAAGGTCACGCGTTTCGCTGACAAAGCCTCGCACCAGGTCTTCATCGAGCCGGAAGGCCTCGACACTTTCGAGATCTACCCGAACGGCATCAGCACGTCGCTGCCCTTCGATGTGCAGCTGGCGCTGGTGCGCTCGATCAAGGGTTTCGAGAACGCCCACATCACCCGGCCGGGCTACGCCATCGAGTACGACTACTTCGACCCTCGCGGGCTGAAGGCTTCGCTGGAGACCAAGGCCATCCGTGGTCTCTTCTTTGCTGGCCAGATCAACGGCACCACCGGCTACGAGGAGGCCGCCGCACAAGGCCTGCTCGCCGGCTTGAACGCCGCGCGCTTCGTGCAGCAGCAGGACGCCTGGACGCCGCGCCGCGACGAGGCTTACCTCGGCGTGCTGGTCGACGACCTGATCACCCATGGCACCACCGAGCCGTATCGGATGTTCACCTCGCGCGCCGAGTACCGACTGCAGCTGCGCGAGGACAACGCCGACCTGCGCCTGACGCCGACGGGCCGCGAACTCGGGCTGGTCGACGACGCGCGTTGGGCCGCGTTCGAAGCCAAGCGTTCGGCCATCGACGCCGAAACCGCCCGGCTCAAGGCGATCTGGGCGGCGCCGAACAACCCACTGGGCCGCGCCTTCGAAACCGCGACTGGCCAGCCGGTGTCGCGCGAGACCAACGCGCTCGACCTGCTCAAGCGCCCCGAGCTCGATTACGTGGCGCTGATGGCCGTTGATGGCCTGGGCCCTGGCGTGGCGGATGCCAAGGTCGCTGAGCAGGTGCAGATCACTGCCAAGTACGCCGGCTACCTCGACCGCCAGCGCGAAGACATCGAGCGTCAGCGTCGCCATGAGGACACCGCCATCCCGTCCGGCTTCACCTACGCGGGCATCAGCGGGCTGTCCGCGGAAGTGGTGGCCAAGCTCAGTGCCGTGCGTCCGCAAACGATTGGTCAGGCGCAGCGCATCCCCGGCATCACGCCGGCGGCGATCTCGCTGCTGCTCGTGCACCTGAAACGCAGCGGCCGCGCGGCCTGACGACGGTTCACCGGTTTTCGCAGCGCCCTCATTCCAGCGCCGCAGGGGCATGGCATGCTCCAAGGCCTCCACGGTCGGGAGCGCGTGCGATGGCCAGCAACGACGAACTCCAGTTCGCGGCGGAGGGGCCGGACGAGCCCTTCGATGCCGTGGCGCCGACACCGTGGAAAGTCGCGGTCATCGATGATGACGAGTCGGTCCGGGCGATCACCCGCCTCGCGCTCGGCCAGCTGACGGTCGACGGCCGGCCGCTTGATCTTCTCGAGGCGGCGAGCGCCGAAGAAGGCATCGCGCTGTTCGCCACTCATCCCGACATCGCACTCGGCCTTGTCGACATGGTGATGGAAGAGCCCGGCGCCGGCCTGCGCGTGATCAGCGCCGTTCGCGAGCAGCAGGGCAACCACCGCACGCGGCTCGTGGTGCGCACCGGCCAGCCCGGGCATCTTCCGGAAGACCGCGTCATCCGCGACTACGACATCAACGACTATCGCGAGAAGACCGAGCTGTCCGCGCAGAAGCTGCGCACCGTCGCGCACAGCGCCATCCGTAGCTTCCGCGACATCGTCGTCGTCGAGGGCGCCTTCCACGGGGTCGTCGAGCTGCTGTCGCGCGTCGTCGACGAGTCCATTGCCGAGTACTTCCCGCACGCGGTCGCAACGGCGGAGGTCGCGGCGGTGCTTGGCGGGCTGGCCGGCTTGCCGGCCACGCGCGTCGAGGCGATCCGCCACGCCGCGGTGCTGCGCGACATCGGCCTGCTGCGCCTGCCGTCCGGCGTGCGCAACGCCCTGCTTCAGTACGACACGCTCGACGGCGAGGCCCAGCAGGCGGTGCTCGAGCACCCGCTCGTCGGCGCGCGGCTGCTCGATCGCCTGACCACGATGGAAGGCCGTCTGGCCGCGCAGCTGGCGCGCGAGCACCACGAGCGATGGGACGGCCGCGGATTCCCCGACGGCCTGCGCGGCGACGCCATCGGCCTCGAAGGCCGGCTGCTCGCCATCGCCAATCTCGTTGACGCCCTGCTCTCGGCGGCGCCCGACCGCGCGGCCCGTTCGACCGACGAGCTGCGCGCTGCGCTGTCCACCCAGGCCGGGCACGCGCTGGATCCGCGGCTCGCGCAGCTGGCCGTGGCGAATCTTGATCTCCTCGTGGCGGCACGCGCGAAAGCCCGCGCCGTGGCCACGTGAGGAATGCGCGGGACCGGCTTCTGCTGGCACTCAGCGAGGCCGCGCACATCGACGAAGGCGACGTCGGCCTGAGCGCGCGTGCGATCACCGCGGCCGCTATCGAAGGCCTCGGCATCGACCGCTGCGGCGTCTGGATGCGCGCCGACGACGGCCAGTCGATCCGCTGCCTGCATCTCTGTGATCGCGCCGAAGGCGGCCATCGCGACGGCTCCGACATCCAACTCACCGCCGCGCAGTACCCGCGCTACTTCGACGCGCTGGGCCGCGAACGCGCGATCGTCGCTGACGACGCGCCGACGCATCCCGACACCGCCGAGTTCGCGCACGGCTACCTCGACGTGCTCGGCATCCGATCGATGCTCGACTGCCCAGTGCGCCAGCACGGCCGCATGGTTGGCATCCTCTGCGCCGAGCACCGTGGGGAGCGCCGCGCGTGGACGTCGGACGAAGTGAGTTTCCTCGGCAGCCTCTCCGACTTGTTCGGCCGCGTGCTCACGGCGGCCGAGCGCCGTGACTACCAGCAGCGCCTCGAAGCGCTGAACGCCTCGCTGGAAGAGCGCGTCGCCGAGCGCACGGCCGAGCTGCGTGCCGCGCTCGACTACCTCGAGAAGGCCCGCAGCCACCTCGTCGAGCGCGAAAAGATGGCCGCGCTGGGCCAACTCGTCGCCGGCGTCGCGCATGAGATCAACACACCGGTCGGCGTCATCGTCACCGCGGTCAGCCACTGTGCCGGGGTGCTGGCGACGCTGCGCGAGGCGCAGGCCAGCGGCACGCTGACCCGCTCGCGGTTTGAGTCCAGCCTCTCCGAGATCAGCGACGGCCTCGAGATGGCGCAGCGCAATGCCGTGCGCGCTGCCGGGCTGGTGGATAGCTTCAAGCGCACCGCCGCCGACCAGACCCACGACGTGCGCAGCCGCTTCGAGCTCGGGAAGACGCTCGCCGACGTGCTGACCACGCTGTCGCCGATGCTGCGCCGTCGCGGCGTGCAGGTGCGCCTTGGCGAGGTGCCGGTGGTCGAGTGCGACAGCTACGCCGGCAGCCTCGCGCAGGTCGTCACCAACCTGGTGGTGAATGCTTGCGTGCACGGCTATGGCGATGAGCCGGTCGGCGACGCGCACATCGACCTGGAGGCCGGGCACGAGGCGGGCACGGCCTGGTTGCGGGTCATCGATGCCGGTGCGGGAATGCCGCCGGAGGTGCTGCAGAAGGCCTTCGAGCCGTTCTACACCACGGCGCGGATGCGCGGCGGCACCGGCCTCGGCCTGAGCATCGTGCGCACCCTGGTGGAACGCACGCTGGGCGGCGAAATCCGCATCCAGACCGCCGTTGGCGCCGGGTGCCGCGTCGACGTGCGCTTCCCCTGCCAGGCGCCGGCCTGAAACCCTGCGCGGGGAGGGCTCCGGCGCCGCCCTGAACGCGCCGTCCGGGCGCGCTTGCACGGCGCTCCGAAGCGCCGCACGCTGCGCGCTGGACCGCCCATCGAGGAGCCCGCAATGAGCGACACCACCGTCAACGGACGCGGCAGCACCGGCAACGTCATCGCCGCGGTGTGCAGCTTCTTCATCCCCGGCCTCGGCCAGCTCGTGCAGGGCCGCATCCTCTGGGCGTTGTTCTGGTTCGCGTCGGCCTGCCTCATGGCCGTGCTCACCTTCATCTTCACCCTGGGCTTCGCGCCGTTCGGCTGGGGCCTTGTCAGCCTCGTTTCCTGCATCCACGCCGCGTTGTACAAGCCTGCCGCGTGACCCCCCGCCCCACCCACGCCGGCGCCGTGCGCGAGTCCTTGCTTGCGCTGCAGGCGCGACGTGTCCGCCAGCTGATTGTCCTGTTGATGTCGGCGCTGGGCGTGTTCGCGCTCGTCAACCTCACGGTGGTCGAGATGCCGGTGCTGTTGCCGCTGGTGATCGGCGTGGGCTTGCTTGGCATCGCGTTGTGGCTGCAGCAGCGGCGCCGCGTCGAGGAATCGCTGCTGCTGGTGCTGTGGGTGATGACCCTGGTGGCCACGGCGATGATCTGGATGCGCGCCGGCATCCGCGACCTTGTCGTGCTGGCCTATCCCTGCATCCTCGTGCTCGCGGCGATGACACTCAGCCCGCGCCCGCTGATGGCGCTGGGCGGCACCATGCTGCTGTCGCTGGCCCTGCTCAACTGGGGCGAGCTGTCCGGCTGGTACCAGCCCAAGCTGCAGGACCCCGGACCGTGGAGCTTCATCAACCGCGCGCTGATCCTCGTCGTCATCGCGGTGATCGGCCGGACCATGGCGCGCGACCTGCAGGCGGCCGTCGCCCGCGCGGAGGCCGAGAGCAGCCGCGCCAAGGACAGCGCCGTGCGTCTGGCCTTCCTCGTGCAGCACGATGCGTTGACCGGCCTGCCGAACCGCCTGCTGGTGCAGGATCGCTTCGCGCAGGCGCTGGCGCGTGCCCGCCGCGACGCCAGCCCGCTCGCGATGCTGGTCATCGACCTCGACGATTTCCGGCGCGTCAACGATTCGCTCGGCCACGGCGTTGGCGACGCCGTGTTGCAGCGGATGGCCGAGCGCCTGCGCGTGCTGGCCGCCGACACCGACACACTGGGTCGCCTTGGCGCCGATGAGTTCGTCGTGGTCAGCACCGAGCTTGCCGATGCCGAAACCCTGGCCGCGTTCGCGCAGCGCCTGCTCGACGGCCTCGCCGAACCCTTCGAGCGCGACGGCCTGTGCATTGCCTGCGGCAGCTCGATCGGCATCGCCCGCTTCCCGCACGACGGCGACACCTTCGAGACCCTGCTCAACCGTGCCGAAGCGGCGATGGCGCGCGCCAAGGCCGACGGCCGCAACGCCTTCCGT
>JBOFQO010000140.1:0-3066 GCA_051660925.1 Silanimonas sp.
GCTGTCAACGGCGATGCGCTCGCCGTGGCGTGGCCGACCATGGCGACTGGCCCACTCGAGGTGCAGCTGGCCCTCAGCGCGCGCGAAGGCGCGGCGGTCGCGCCGCCGGGCGTCATCGACGTCGGCGACGCCGTGCTCGGCCGCGTCGATGTCGCACCCTGGCGCGACGGCGGTTTCCTCATCAGTGGGGTGGGTGGCGACACCGGCCGCGCGGTGCTGCACGTGGCCGAGGTCGATGTCCAGGGCGTCGTGGGCGAACGTCGCGACGTGGTGCGCCTGCCGCCGGGGCGCCAGCTCGGGCACCCGCGCCTTGCGAGCCACGACGGCCGTGGGATGGTTGCGTGGACCGAGCCACAGGCCGATGGCCCGCGCGTGCGGGTGGCGTGGGTCGAGTAGGGCGCGGTGCCCGCCCGGCGACGGCTCAGAAACGCGAGTAGCGCCAGCTCACCATCCGCCCGTCGCGGTAGGGCATCACGCCGTGGAACGGACGGCGGTCGCCGTCGAACACCAGCGGCAGGAAGTGGCGGTCGCCTTCCCACATCGGCAGGTCCATCAGCGAGGCCAGCGGCACCCATTCGAGGTCGCCCTCGACATTGCGCGTCGGCGCCTCGCCCTCGAACGCGGTGACGAGGAAGATGAAGCCCAGCCAGTCCTCGCCGTTCTTGCCGAAGCCGGGCCAGCTGAGGGTGCCGCGCAGTTCCATCGCAGTGACGGTGAGCCCGGCTTCCTCGTGGATCTCGCGCGCCATGCCGGCGGCGATGTCCTCGTCGGCCTCGAGCTTCCCGCCGAGGCCGTTGTACTTGCCGAGGTGTTCGTCGCCGGGCCGCGCGTTGCGGTGGACCATCAGTACGCGCGAGCCGTCGGGCGAAAGCACGTAGCCGAGCGTGCCGGTGATGGGGGTGTAGGGCATCGGGGTCTCCTCGCGAGCGCGCATTATCGCGCGGGCCTCGCGATGGAGCCAACGCGTTCGGCCGATTAGATGATTTTCCCCGCATTGAACACGCCTTTCGGATCGAGCGCCTGCTTGATGCCGCGCAGCGCCGCGATCGCGAACGGGTCGCTGTGCTTCAGGAACGCGTCGCGCTTGGCCAGCCCGATGCCGTGTTCGCCCGACAGCGTCCCGCCGAGTTCGACGCAGAGCGCGAACAGCGGGTCGAGGGCGGCGTCGAGCGCGGTGCCGTCGAGCTCGCCGGCATGCAGCAGGTTGACGTGCAGGTTGCCGTCGCCGAGGTGGCCGTAGCTCACCGTCTTCGCATCGAGCTGGGCGAGACGCGCGAAGAATTCCGGCAGGCGGTCGCGCGGCACGACGACGTCCTCACTCACTTTCTTCGGGAAACGCTGCTTCAGGTGCACGCTCGTCATCCGCCGCACGCCCCACAGGGCCTCGCGCTGCGCGCCGGTGGTCGCCACTTGCGCGTCGGCGGCGAGTTCGCCGAGTCCCACGAGCAGGGGCTCGAGGAAACCGGCGTGCGAACAGCCGGGGTCGTCGAACTCGAGCAGCACCAGCGCCTCGCCGGGCAGCCGGCGCGCTTCGTCGGGGCCATGCGCGCGCAGGTCGGCGAGCACGGCGGTGTCCCAGAACTCCAGCGCCGAGGGGAGGAATCCGGCGGCGAACAGCCGCGCGGGCAGGGCCGGCAGTAGGGCCATGTCGGGCAGCGGCAGCAGCAGGGTCAGGTACTCGCGCGGGCGCGGCAGCAGCGCGACCGTCGCGCCGAGGATCATCCCGAACACGCCCTCGCTGCCGACCATCAACTGCGCGAGGTTCGGCCCGGTGTTTTGCTTCACCGAATTGATGCCAAAGCGGTGCACTTCGCCGTCCGCCATCAGCGCGTCGACGCCGAGCACCCAGCGTCGCGTCATGCCGTACTTGCAGGCGTTCGGGCCACCGGCATTGGTGGCCAGCGAGCCGCCGAAGCTGCACAGCGGCCAGGAGTTCGGATCGGGCGGATACCACAATCCGGCGGCGTCAGCGTGTTCCTTCACGGTGGCGAGTCCGGCGCTGGCCGGCGCCGATAGCGTGAGGTTTGCGGTGTTGACGGTGATCGTGCCGGGCCAGTCGGAGAGATCGACGACAACACTGCCAGGTGTCGGCACGCAACCACCGGCCTTGCCACTCCCGGCACCGCGCGGCACCAGGGTGAAGCCCTCATCGCCGGCGCACTGCACGAGCATGCGCAGCGCGTCGCGGCTGCGCGGTTTTACGACCGCCAACGGTGCCGAGCCGCGCACATGCGATTCGTCGTGCGTGTAATCGTGCATCCGCGCGGGGTCGCGCAGCACGTGGGTGTCGGGCAGGGCGTCGAGCCAGTCCATGCCCGAAGTGTAGGCCGGCACGTGTCTTAGGCGCTGCCGACGTATCGTTGTCGCAAGAAGCCGGCTGGCGGCCCGGGGAGAACACGCATGCACTCGCGTCGACAAGTCCTTGTTTCGATCGCCGCGGTGGCGGCCAGCGCGGCGATGCCACGAGCCCCGGCAGCCACCGAGGCCACGTCGGGGGCCGCGACGCCGGCAGGCGCGCTGTTCGCGGTCGAGTTCACCGTCGGTCCGGGCTGGGATGCGGCGAAACCGCCGGGCGAGCAGGCGCATTTTGCCGCTCATTCTGCCAACCTGCGCGCGCTTCGTGACGCAGGCCAGCTGGTGTTGGGCGCGCGCTACGGCGACACCGGCCTCGTCGTGCTGCGGGCTGCCGACGAAGCCGAGGCCCGGTCGTGGATCGAACGTGATCCGGCCGTCGAACACGGCACCTTCGCCTTCGCGTTGAACCGCTTCTCGCCGTTCTACGGTGGCTGTGTTTAGCCGGAGCGGAAGGCTGCCTCGGGATTGCCGCGAGAGGCGTGAATGGCACGGCCGCCGTCCACGCCCCGTGGGAGGTTCACTCCTTGCCGCGGGCCGGCGGCGAGATGTCGACCATGACGGCGTCGTCCTTCACCGTCGCATCGCGCTTTGCCGCTTCGCGCGCCCGGATACGCTCGATGACGATCTCGGCCTTCCCGGCGGCCCAGGTCTGCCCGAGCACCATTGACTCCTGCATCAGCGCCGGCATCTTCGCGAGCATGCTGCGGCCCG
>JBOFQO010000141.1:0-6794 GCA_051660925.1 Silanimonas sp.
ACCTCGAGAACCCAGTGCGCGTCGGCGTCCTGCAGCAGGCTCGTCGCCGCGACGTCGCCCGGAACGGCGTCGAGGGCGACCTCGGGGGTGTAGCCGTCGGCCGCCATGCCGGCGCCGATCACGTCGTCGATGCGCAACGCCTTGCCACGCTCAAAAGGGTAGAGCACGACGTACAGCTCGCGCGGCGCGCTGCCGATCTGCGTGCGGACGTTGGCGAGGCAGAGGCCGTTGCGTCGCTCGTGCATTTCGCCTGCCGGCACCGCCGCGGCATGCAGCAGGGCCGCGGGCGCGCGATCACCGCAGCGCGTGCGCAGCCCCTCCGGCGTCATCGTGTCGGCGTCGACGAACAGCGTGTCCGACGCGATACCGAAGGTCGCGAGCGTTTCCGCGTCAAGGCGACGGCGTCCGTCCGCGCCGAAATCGAGCATCAGGCTCCCGTCGTACTGCGGCAAGGCAAGGCGAAGGCGGGGTGGAGACATGCGGAGCGATGGCGGAAGCGAGGACGACAGGCGCGATGATCGCGTTTCCGGACGTGTGGACGCCAGCGCGTCCGAGGTGGGGCCGGGCCGCTATGCTTCACCGCTCCGCCCGCGAAGCCCCCCAATGACTGAAGCCGCCGCGTCGCCCGTTCGCTTTGCCGATTACCGCCCGCCGGCGTGGACCGTGGAGTCCGTGGCCTTGGCGTTCGCGCTGGATCGCGAGGCGAGTGAAGTGGAGGCGACGCTGGAACTGCGCTGCGATTCGCCCGATGCACCACTGCGGCTGGACGGCGAGGACCTCGAGTTGCTGGACATCGCGCTGGACGATCGCGCGCTTGCCGCCGATCACTACGTGCAGGACGTGACCGGACTGACCGTGCACGCGGCCCGCGGACTCGTTCGCTGCCGGTTGCGAACCCGAGTCCGCGTGCGTCCTGCGGCGAATACGCGCCTTGAAGGCCTGTACGCCAGCGGCAGCCTGCTCTTGACGCAGTGCGAGGCGGAAGGCTTCCGCCGCATCACGTTCTTCATCGACCGCCCGGACGTGCAGGCGCGATGGCGCACCACGCTGCGCGCCGACCGCGCCTGCTTCCCGGTGCTTCTGGCCGGCGGCGACCGCGTGGCCGAGCGCGATCTCGGCGGCGGTCGCCACGAAGTGGAATGGCACAACCCGCACCCGACGCCCTCCTACCTGTTCGCGCTGGCGGCGGGGCCGATGGCCCGGGTGTCGAAGACGCTCGCCGGCGCCGACGGCCGCGCCGTCGAGCTGAACGTGTGGGTCGAAGGCGAAGACCCGGAGCTCTGCCGCTACGCGCTGGGCGCGGTGGAGCGTGCGCTGCGCTGGGACGAGACGCGCTTCGGGCGCTGCTACGACCTGGGCGTGTTCAATGTCGTTGCCGCCCAGGACTTCACCATGGGCGCGATGGAGAACAAGGGCCTCAACATCTTCAACGCCCGCTACATCCTCGCCGACGAACGCACCGCGACGGATGCCGACTTCATGGCCATCGAGTCGGTGGTGGGCCACGAGTACTTCCACAACTGGTCGGGCAACCGTGTGACCTTGCGCGACTGGTTTCAGCTCTCGTTGAAGGAAGGGCTCACCGTTTTTCGCGACCAGGAGTTCACCGCCGACCTGCATTCGCGAGATCTCAAGCGCATCGAGGACGTGCGCCTGCTGCGTGCGCGGCAGTTCGCCGAGGATGCCGGTGCGCTGGCGCACCCCGTGCGCCCGGCCGAATACCGCGAGATCAACAACTTCTACACACTGACGATCTACGAGAAGGGCGCGGAGATCGTCCGCATGCTGCACACGCGGCTCGGCGAAGCGGCCTTCCGTGCCGGCATGGACCGCTACTTCGAGGCCAACGACGGCCGCAGCGCGACGCTTGAGGACTTCTACGCCGCGCACGCCGCGGTCAGCGGCGTCGACTGCACGGACATGTTGGCCTGGTACGCGCAGGCCGGCACACCGGTGCTCGAGGTCGAGCGCCGATTCGATGCAGCGCTCGGCGAGTACACGCTGACGCTACACCAGCGCGCACCGGCCAACGTGCCGGAGGCGCGGCCACTGCCGATTCCCTTCCGCTTCGCGTTATTCGATGTGAATGGCCGTGCGCTGCCGCCACCGGGCGAGCACGACGCCGGGCCGATGCCGGAGGGCCTGCTGCTGTCCCGCGCCACGCACACGCTGCGCTGGCGCGGCCTCGACGCCGAGCCCCTGCCCGTGCTCAACCGCGGATTTGCCGCGCCCATCCGCCTGCGCCTGCCGATGACGCCGTCCGAACGCGCACGGATCGTGCAGGTCGAGACCGACGGTTTTGCGCGCTGGGACGCGCTGCAGGCGCTGGCGCTGGAGGTGCTGCTGGCCCGCGCCGGCGAGCGCGTGCCGAACCTTGAGGACGTCGCCGCGGGGCAGGCCGCGTTGTCGCAGGCGATCGGTGCTCTGCTCGCCGATGCCGACGCCCACCCAGCCTTCGTCGCCGAGTGCCTGGCGCTGCCCGACTTCGACACCCTGGCCGACGCCGTGGCGGTGGTCGAACCCGGCGCACTGGTCGCGGCCCGCGACGCGCTGCTGCAGGCGCTGGCCCTGTCGCATCGTGACGCCCTGCAGACGCGCTTCGTCGGGCTGCGCGAGGCGGCGGCCGGCGGTCTCGATGATCGCGCGATGGCCGCGCGCAGCCTTCGCCACGCCGCGCTGGCCTGGCTGTCGCGCGTCGACGGCGGTGCGGCGGCGCGCAGCGTGTGGGCCGAAGCGCGCACGATGACGGAGCGCATGGCCGCGCTTCGCGCGCTGCTGCACACGCGGGCCGAGGGCGCGGACGCGGCCCGCGAGGCATTGGCGGCGGGGTTCGCCGGCAACGCCCTCGTCACCGACAAATGGCTGGCGCTGGTCGCGACGCGCCCGGCCGCCGACGCGCTCGACGACGTGCAGTCCCTGCTCGCTGGCCCGCATTGGCAGCCCGCAAACCCGAATCGCGTGCGGGCGATCGTCGGCAGCTTTGCGCGGCTGAACCCGGCGGGATTCCATCGCGTGGATGGCGCCGGCTACCGCTTCGTCGCTCATCAGGTGCAGGCGCTCGACGCCCTCAATCCGCAGGTCGCGGCGCGCCTGCTCGGCGCCTTCGAAAGCCTGCCGCGCTGGTCCGCGCCCTCCCGCGCGGCGGCGTTGGCCGCTCTGGCGCCCCTGCGGGCCGCGCGCCTTTCTCGCGACGTGGACGAACTGCTGTCGCGACTCCGGGGCTGAACCCCGCAGGCCTCAGGCGATGCCGTCGATCTCCAGACGATTACGGCCGCGGTCCTTCGCGCGATACAGCGCGTCATCGGCGCGGGTGAACCACTCGTCACGCCTCTCGCCGACCCGAAGGATGGCGCCGCCGATCGACATGGTCACCGGCTCGCCACGCACCTGCAGCCCGTTGCGGACCTGCTCGCGCAGGTGGCTCATCGCCAGCTCCAGCCCGAGCTCGTCGGTGGCCGGCATCAGCAGCACGAACTCTTCGCCGCCGTAGCGGTAGAGGCGGTCGGTGCGACGCACCGAGGCCTGCACCAGGCGCACGAAGTCCTGCAGGACACGGTCGCCTTCCTCGTGCCCGAAGCGGTCGTTGACCGACTTGAAGTGGTCGAGGTCGATCAGCGCCAGGGCCACCGGCCGTGCATCGCGGCGGAACCCGGCGATCACGATCGCGAGCTCAACCTCCAGGGCACGGCGGTTCTCCGCTCCGGTCAGCGGATCTACGGTTGCCATCTGCTCGAGGTGGGCACGGCGTTGGCTTGCGAAGCGCGCGAAGCTGACCGCGAAGGCGCCCGAAACGAGGAGCGACGAGAGCACCGCCAGCGGTTGTCCGGCGCGCACGAGAGCCTCGCGTTCGACGACGAGGAAGACGATCGTGCCGAGGAACAGCCCCGCGCCCACCCGCGTGCCGACCATGAAGGCGCTGGCCATCAGGATGGTGTGCAGCCAGTAGATGCCGGCCTCGCTGATGCGCACGACCAGACAGCCGCCGAGCGCGAGCAGCACCGCGAGGATGAGGCCGGCGCGGCCCAGGTCGCCGCCGCGCAGGGCGTAGGCGGACGTGGCGAGAATGATCGCGACGAAGACGAGATCCAGCGTCGCATGGGCGAGGGCGCCCTGGTACAGGCGCACGCCGCCGAGCGGCAGCAGCACGGCGACGGCGATGACCCCGAAGACCAGATAGAGGCCGAGCCGGAAGTCGGTGCGCATGCGCTGGCGAAGGTCGGCGATGGCTTGCTTGATCATGCGTGCTCATTGGGCTGGCTGCCGCCGACGATAGCGCAGGGCCAACGATCCCCCTGCTGCACTGCAAGGCACCCGCTAAACTGCCGGCATGGACATCGCCAGTTGGAACGTCAACTCCCTGAACGCGCGGCAGGAGCACCTGTTGGCCTGGCTCGGCTCGCGCCGGCCGCACCTTGTCGGCCTGCAGGAGACGAAGCTCGAGGACCACCGCTTCCCCGACGCCGAGATCGCCGCCCTCGGCTACCGCTCGGTGTTCGCCGGGCAGAAGACTTACAACGGCGTGGCCCTGCTGGCGCGAAGTGATGCCGGGCTCGCGTTCGGCGACGTGCAGGTGGGCATTCCCGGTTTCGCCGACGAACAGAAGCGGGTGATCGCCGCGACGGTCGGTGACCTGCGCATCGTCAACCTCTACGTCGTCAACGGCCAGGCCGTGGGCAGCGAGAAGTACGACTACAAGCTGCGCTTCCTCGAGGCCGCGCACGGCTGGTTGGCCGAGGAGATCCGCCGCCATCCGCGGCTGGTCGTACTTGGCGATTTCAACATTGCCCCCGACGACCGCGATGTCCACGACCCGAAGGCCTGGGGCGACGACAGCATCCTGACCTCGACGGCCGAGCGGACGGCATTCAAGCGCCTGCTGGCGCTGGGCCTGCACGACAGTTATCGCCTCAAGCACGACGAGGGCGGCGTCTTCAGCTGGTGGGATTACCGTGCCGCCGGTTTCCGCCGCAACCTCGGCCTGCGCATCGACCTCGTGCTGGTCTCCAGCGCGCTGGCGGCGCGCTGCGAGGGGGCGTCGATCGACCGCGAGCCGCGGACCTGGGAGCGGCCGTCCGACCACGCGCCGGCGATGGTGACGCTCGGCGACTGAGCGACGTCAGCGCCGCGCCTGGTAGTAGGCCTCTTCCGACACCGAATGCCAGGCCTGGGCCTGCGCGCGGAACGCGCGGATCGAGTTCCACACCTTGCGCGCGAACGGGTCACTGTTGGCGAGGTTGTCCAGAACGTCGTCGGCGGCGCGCTTGAGTGCGCCCAGCACGTCGTCGGGCAGGCGGCGCAGCTGCGTGCCGTGCTCGCGCACGAGGCTGTCGAGGGCCTGTTGGTTGCGCGCGGTGTATTCGGCCAACATCTCGTCGTTCACGGCGGCGCAGCAGGCGTCGACGATTGCTTTCAGGTCCTCCGGCAGCGCATCGAACGCGGCCTTGTTGAAGATCGCCTCAAGCGTTGGGCCGGGCTCCTGCCAGCCGGGGTAGTAGGCGTACTTGGCCACGCGGTGCAGGCCGAAGGCGAGATCGTTGTACGGGCCCACCCACTCGGCGGCGTCGATGGCGCCGCTCTGCAAGCTGCTGAAGATTTCAGCGCCGGGCAGGTTCACCGGCACGCCGCCGACCGCCTGCAGCACATCGCCGCCGAGGCCGGGGATGCGCATTTTCAGGCCCTGCAGGTCGCCGATGCCGTTGATCGGCTTGCGGAACCAGCCGGCCAACTGCACGCCGGTGTTGCCGGCGGGGAAGGGCACGAGGTTGAAGGGCGCGTACAGCTCGCGCCACAGCTCAAGACCGCCGCCGACGCGCAGCCAGCTGGTCATTTCCTGGGCGTTGAGGCCGAAGGGCACCGCCGCGAAGAACGGCGCCGCCGGCGCCTTGCCCTTCCAGTAGTAGGCGGCGCTGTGGCCGATCTCGGCGGTGCCGCGGCTGACCGCGTCGAAGACCTCGAAAGGCGGCACGAGCTCGCCAGAGCCGAACACCTTGACGGTGATGCGCCCGGCGCTGGCCTGGGTGATGCGCTCCGCCAGCCGCGCGGCACCGCTGCCCAGACCGGGAAAATTGGTCGGCCAGCTGGTGACCATCTTCCACTGCCGCGGACCCTCGTCGACGGTGGCGGTACCGGCCGGCGGCCCGGCGCCGCCGCAGGCCGCGAGACCCGCGGCCGCCGTGGCCAGCCCCACGCCTTTCAACATGTCGCGACGCTTCATCGATGCCCCTCCGAGTCGTTCGCCGGAGTGTAACAACGGCGCCGGCCGCAGCCGGGGCCGCGGCCGCGTTGCAGCGCGGGGCCGAGGGCGTAGGATTCGCCTATTCCCCCTGTCGCGACGGATGCGCCGCCATGAAAGAAAGCCTGGGTCATTACGAAATCGTCGCCGAACTCGGCCGCGGCGGCATGGGTGTCGTCTACAAAGGCTACGAGCCCGCGCTGACGCGCTACGTCGCCATCAAGGAACTCTCGCCCGCACTGGCGCACGACCACAACCTCGTCGAGCGCTTCCTGCGCGAAGCGCGCTCGATGGCCGCGCTGAACGACCCGCACATCATCCAGGTCTATTTCATCGGCCAGGAGAACAACCAGCCCTTCTTTGCGATGGAGTTTGTCGAGGGCGAGAGCCTCTCGCACCTCATCAAGCGCGAGGGCCGGCTGCCGATCGCTGACGTGCTGAAGATCCTGCTGCAGACGGCGCGCGGCCTGCAGACCGCGCACGAGCGCGGCGTCGTGCATCGCGACATCAAGCCCGCGAACCTGATGCTCGATCTGCGTGGCCGCATCAAGATCGCCGACTT
>JBOFQO010000142.1:0-4624 GCA_051660925.1 Silanimonas sp.
GCTACCCATCGCCACGGCCCGAGGCCGAAACGCTGGCGCTGGCTGGCCTCGAGGGTCTGGAACGCCGCAGCTACGGCGCGCTGTCCGGTGGCCAGCAGCGTCGCGTGCAGTTCGCGCTGGCCATCTGCGGTCGCCCCCGCGTGGTGCTGGTCGACGAGCCCACCACTGGCCTCGACGCGGCGTCGCGACGGGCCTTCTGGGCTGTGTTACGCGCCCTGCGGCTGGAGGGTGCGGCGCTGGTGCTGACCACGCACTACCTTGAGGAAGCCGATGCGCTCGCCGATCGCGTCGTCGTGCTGCGCGGTGGGCGGATCGTCGCCGAGGGCACGCCGATGCAGCTCAAGGCGCGCGCCGGTGGGACGCGCGTCCGCTGTCGGAGCACGTTGGATACGGCCCGAGTCGCGGCGATTCCCGGCGTGCGCGAGGCGCGGCGCGAGGGCGCCGTGCTGCACCTGCTGAGCACCGATGCCAGCGCCGTCGTCCGCGAGCTGATGGCGCTCGATCCCGCCCTCGACGGCCTCGAGATCCTGCCCGCCAGCCTTGAGGACAGCGTCCTCGATCTCACCCAATCGTCGCTCGCCACCGACGGAGTCCGCGCCGCATGAACGCCTCGCCCACCTTCGATCTCCGGCACCTGCTGCGCATGCAGGCGATCGAGACCGGCCATGCGTTGCTGCAGGTCTGGCGCCTGCCCGCCTTCAGCATCCCGACGCTGGCCTTCCCGCTGCTGTTCTACGCGACGTTTGGCCTGCTACTGCCCTCGGAAACCGGCAACGACGCGCCGGCGCACTACCTGCTCGCGACGTATGGTGCCTTTGCAGTGATCGGCCCGGCGCTGTTCGGCTTCGGTGTCGGCATGGCCATCGACGAGGACATGGGCTGGCTTCGGCTCAAGCGCGTCTCTCCCATGCCGATGGGCGTGCACTTCGTCGGCCGCGTGCTGACCAGCATGGTGTTCGCGCTGGCCGTGGTGTTGGCGCTAAGCGCGCTGGCGGCTTTCGTCGGCAAGGTGCGGCTGTCGGCGGCGCAGTGGCTGCTGCTGTGGTCGGCGCTGACGCTCGGCGCACTGCCGTTCTGCGCGATGGGCCTGTGGGTTGGTTCGCTGGTGAAGGCGCGCGCGGCGGTTGCCGTCGTTAACCTGATCTACCTGCCGATGGCGGTGCTGTCCGGGCTGTGGTTCCCGATCATGCTGTTCCCCGAGCCACTGCAGCGGTTCGCTCTCGTTCTACCGGCCTACCACCTCGGCGAGCTGGCATTGACGATCGTCGGGATCCGCGACGCGAACGTGGCGGCCTCGGTGGTCGTGCTGATGGGCTTCGGTGCGCTATTCCTCGCCTTGGCGCTGCGTGCCCAGCGCCAGCGCCGCTAGACTGCCGCCATGCGCATTTCCACACGCACCGCGGGGTCGCTGCCGACCACGTCTGCCGAACCGGGCTCGATGTCGAGTGCCGCGTCGATCGCGACCGACGGCGCTGGGGCGGTTGACGAGGCCCACCGCGCCTGGCGACGTCTGAACCTGGTCTACCTGATTTTCGCTTTTCTCCCCCTGATCTGGCAGCGCGGCGACCTCGCGCTCGGCATCGGTGCCACGCTGCTCGCGGCCATCGTGTTCCTGCCGATCTACTGGACCCAGTACAGCGCGGAAGGCCGTCGCGGGCTTTATGCGGCGGTGGCGGTGGCCGCGATCGGTTTCGCCCTGACGCCGGTGAATCCGGGCGGCAACACGTTCCTGATCTACGCGTTCGCGACGCTGGGCTTCTCTCAGCGCTGGCGCGTCGCCGTCATCGTTGCGGTGCTGATCGCAGCCGCGTACGGCGGCTGGCTGCTGCTACTCGGGCTGCCGTTGCCTTTCCTGTTGGCACCGGTGGTGATCGGTGGCGCCGTGCTGGCGGGTGCGATCCTGGGGCGCCGCGAGATGCAGCGCAGCGAGAAGCTGCGCCTGACCCAAGCCGAAGTGGACCGCCTGGCCCGTGTCGCCGAGCGCGAGCGCATCGGCCGCGACCTCCACGACCTGCTCGGCCACACGCTGAGCGTCATCGCGCTGAAGAGCGAGCTGGCGCGCAAGCTCGCCGAACGCGACGGTTCGGCCGCCGCCTCGCACATCGGCGAGGTCGAGCAGGTGGCGCGCGATGCGTTAAAGCAGGTGCGTGACGCGGTGACCGGCATGCGCTCAGCCGAGCTCGCCAACGAACTCGTCAACGCGCGGCTTGCCGCCGTCGGCGCGGGGTTGGACTTCGACGCCCACGTCGACCCGTTGCCGCCGCTCGAACCGGCGCAGGAGAACGCGCTGGCGAGGGGGCTGCGCGAGAGCCTGACGAACGTGCTGCGCCATGCGCAGGCAAGCCGCGTCAAGGTCGACATCAGCCGGCAGGGTCGCGCCGTGCAGCTGGAGGTTCAGGACAACGGCCGCGGCTGCACGTCCACGCCTGGCAACGGGCTATCCGGCATGCGCGAGCGCGCCGAGGCGCTGGGCGGCCAGCTCACGATCGACGGCGCGGCCGGCGCGGGCACGCGACTGCGCTTGTTGCTGCCGCTGGACGGACCCGCCGTGCGCGGCTAGCGTCGCGGCATGATCCGCATTGTCCTCGCCGAAGACCAGGCTCTGCTGCGCGGTGCGCTCGCCGGCCTGCTCGCTCTCGAAGCCGACTTCCGCGTCGTCGCTGAGGCCGGCGACGGCGACGCCGCGTGGAAGGCGGTGCAACAGCACCAGCCCGACCTGCTGCTCACCGACATCGAGATGCCCGGCCTCACGGGGCTCGACCTCGCCGTCAGGGTGCAGGACGCGAAGCTGGCCACCCGCGTCGTCATCGTCACCACCTTCGCCCGTGGTGGCTACCTCCGCCGCGCTCTCGACGCCGGCGTACGCGGGTATCTATTGAAGGACGCTCCGGTCGAGAAGCTTGCGCAAGCCCTGCGCGACGTGCACCGCGGCGGCCGGGTGATCGCGCCGGAGCTCGCCGTGGACGCGTGGCGTGAGGAGGCCGACCCGCTGACCGACCGCGAGCGTGCGGTGCTGCGCCTTGCCGGCGAAGGCTTGAGTTCGCAGGACATCGCCGAGCAGCTGCACCTTTCGAATGGCACGGTGCGCAACTACCTCAGTGAGGCGATCGGCAAGCTCGGCGCGGCGAACCGCACCGAGGCGCATCGCCTGGCGCGGCAGAAGGGCTGGCTGTAGAGGCCGTCGCTCGCTTCCGCCCCGGCAAACTTCAGCGCGCGAACACCACGACGTGGGCGAGGTCCGGCCGCACGTACACGCGCTCGCCCACCGCGAAGCGCCGGTGGCTGGGTGCCAGCGCGCTGAGTTCGGTGCCGTCGTCGAGTCGCAGGCGATGCATCGACTCCGCGCCGTGGAAGGTGACGTCGGCGACCAAGGCCGCGGTGTCGCCTTCGCCAATGACGATGTCGTCGGGGCGGAGCAGCAGCAGGCCTTCGTGGCCCACGCGCGGCGTCGGCGCCGCATCCGCGGCGCGCGGCACGGTGAGTGGCCCGAACGGCGAGTCCACGCGCTCCTCGTCGAGCCAGCGCACCGGCAGCAGGCGGCCGTCACCAACAAAGCGCGAGACCTCGACGCTGGCGGGGCGGTGGTAGAGCTCGTAGCCCGGCGCCCACTGCGCCAGCCGGCCGTCGAGCATCACGCCGACGGTGTCAGCGAAGGCGAAGGCCTCGTCCTGGTCGTGCGTCACCAGTAGGGCCGCGGTGCCCTCCGCCTTCAGCAGCGCGCGCAGTTCGTCGCGCAGCTTCGGGCGCAGGTCGGCATCGAGGCTGGAGAGCGGTTCGTCGAGCAGCAGCAGGTCGGGTTTCGGCGCCAGCGAGCGCGCCAGCGCCACGCGCTGCTGCTGGCCGCCGGAGAGTTCGTGCGGCATTCGCGCCACGAGGCCGTCGAGGCCCGTGCGAGCGAGCAGGTCGCGCACCCGCGCATCGCGCTCACGGGCCGGCCAGGTCGACAGGCCGAAGGCGACGTTGCGCGCGACGTCGAGGTGCGGGAACAGCGCGAGGTCCTGGAACACGAAGCCGATGCCGCGCTTCTCTGGCTTCATGCGGCTCGCGTCGACGCCGCGCAGCCGCAGCGCACCAGCGTCCGGCGTGTGCAGGCCGGCGATGACGCGCAGTAGCGTGGTCTTGCCGGTGCCCGAAGGCCCGAGCAGCGCGGCGATGTCGCCGCGCGCCAGATCGAAGGACACGCCTTCGAAAACCCGCCGGCCGCCGTGCGCGGCGGCCAGCGATTCGACGGACAGCAGCGCGGCGGGGCCTGCGTGGGTCGTCGCCGCGGCGCTCATCGTCGTGCGTCGTTCTCAGCGCATCTGGCTGGCGACGAAGTCCCAGTTCACCAGGTTCCAGAACGCCTCGACGTACTTGGCGCGAGCGTTGCGGTAGTCGACGTAATAGGCGTGCTCCCACACGTCGCAGGTCAGCAGGGCGGTGTCGTTGCCGGTCAGCGGCGTCGCCGCGTTCGAGGTCGAGACCAGGGCCAGCGTGCCGTCCGGACGCTGCACCAGCCAGGCCCAGCCCGAGCCGAAGGTGGTCAGCGCGGTCTGCGTGAACTGGTCCTTGAAGGCCTGGAAGGAGCCGAACGCCGCGTTGATCGCGTCGCCCAGCTTGCCCTTGGGCTCGCCGCCGCCGGCCG
>JBOFQO010000143.1:0-10253 GCA_051660925.1 Silanimonas sp.
TGTAGCCCGGCAGCGGCAGGCCCTGCTCGGCCTCGGCGCGCCGCAGCGCGACGCCGGCGGCATCAAAGCACAGCGCCTCGGCATGCTGCAGGCGGTCGCGCAGCCACAGCCGGGTCGCCACCAGCACCTGGTCGTTGCGGCTGCGGCCGGTGTGGTTCTTCTTGCCGGTGTCGCCGAGACGCTCGATGAGACGCGCTTCAATGGCGGAGTGCATGTCCTCGAAGCGCGCGTCGAGCACAAAGCGCCCGTCGGCGAGGTCGGCATCGAGGCCGGCGAGCTCGCGGAGGATTGCCGCGCATTCGTCGCTCGAAAGCACGCCGATGCGCTCGAGGCCCTCGGCGTGCGCCGCGCTAGCGCGGATGTCATAGCGGATGAACTCGCGATCGAGGATGACGTCGTCACCCGCGAGGAAGCGCTGGATGTCGGCGTCGACGTCCATGCCGGGCTTGGCCCACAGCAGTTGGCTCATGGGGTGGGCTCCAGCGGGATGCCGGCCGTCTCAGGCAGGCCGAACGCAAGGTTGAGATTCTGCAGGGCCTGCGTGGCGGCGCCCTTCAGCAGGTTGTCGAGGGTGGCGACGATGACCGCGCGACGACCGTCCGCGGCGAGCGCGAAGCCGCCGATCTCCGCGCCGTGACGGTTCGCGATGCGCGACACCCACGGTGCCTCGACGACGACGCGCACCAGCGGCTCGGCGGCGTAGGCCGCATCGAAGCGGGCGCGCAGCGCAGGGAGCGTGATCGGCTCGCGCAAGTGGGCGTTGACGGTCATCGTGATGCCGCGGAAGTGCGGCGCCACGTGCGGCATGAACTCGACCGCGTGGCCGAGATGCCGGGTGACCTCGCGCTCGTGCACATGGTTCACCAGCGAATACGGCATCAGGTTGTCGTGCAGCTTCGCCGGGTCGTTCTTGTCGCTGGGTGTGGTGCCGGCGCCGCTGTAGCCGGAGATGCCGAAGCACTGCGCTGGACCGTCCAACAGGTCGAGCACCGGTGCCAGCGCAAGCTGCATGGCGGTGGCGTAGCAACCGGGGTTGCTGATGCGCGTAGCGCCGACGAGCACAGCACGATGCCGCTCCGGCAGGCCGTAGGCCCAGCCGTCGTCGAAGCGGAAATCGGCGGAGAGATCGACGAGGACGGTGTCCGGCGCGACGGCGTCGATGGCCGCGACATAGGGCATAGCCAGCCCGTTCGGCAGGCCGAGCACGACCGCGTCAACGCCGCTCGCGGCCACCGCGTCGGCATCGACACTGACGTAGCGCAGGTCGCCCGCGTAGGCCGGCTCGTGGTCGGCGAGTTGCTGCCCAGCGCGCTCTCGCGAGGACACGAAGGCGATCTCGAAACCCGGATGGTTCGCCAACAGGCGGATCAGCTCGCTGCCGACATGGCCGCGGGCGCCGACGAGCCCGATGCGACGCCGACTCACGCACTGCTCCCGGCCATGCGTCCACGAGCCATCAGGAAATTCAGGTGCGTGCGCACCGCCGGCCATTCGCTGGCGATGATCGAGAACACCACGCCGTCGCGGTAGCTGCCATCGGCCATGCGCAAGGCATTGCGAAGCACGCCATCCTGCTTCGCCCCGAGCCGCGCGATGGCGGTGCGCGAGGCGTGGTTGAACCAACTGGTGCGGAACTCGACGGCGCCGCAGTCCATGGTCTCGAAAGCATGCGTGAGCAGCAGGCGCTTGGCTTCGGTATTGAGGCCGGTGCGCTGCACTCGCTTGGCATACCAGGTCCAGCCGATCTCGACACGGTGGTTGGCGCGGTCCATGTGCCCGTAGCGCGTGCTACCGACGACCGTGCCAGAAGCATCGCGGACCAGGAAAGGCATGGCCTTGCCCTCGGCCTGCAGCGACAATGCTTTGTCGACGTACTCGGCGGTGCCTTCGGGCGTGGGCACCGAGGTGTACCAGAGCGTCCACAGCTCGCCATCCGCGGCGGCGGCCTGCAGGTCCGGCACGTGCTCGCGCTGCAAGGGTTCGAGCGTCACATGCGTGCCGCGCAGCGTCGGGGTCTGGGTCCAAGCGTCGGTCATGACGGGCGAGGGATCGGGCGAAGGCGCCATCATGCCGCGGCCCCGAGCTTGAGCGTCGCCGGCCGCGTGCGGCAGTGTTCGACGGCGAAGCGGATGTCGTCGAAACCCTCCAGCCCGTACCAGAACACCGTCCACGGGTCGCCCTTGAGCGCGCCTTCGGCCTGGCTGAAGTAGAAGTCGTTGATCGCGTTCGTGCTGCGCGAGCGCCAGAACAGCCTCGGCACTTCCGAGCGCATCACGTCCCAGGCCGCGCGGCCGAGGCCTTCACCCTGCGCGTCGTCGGCGACGGCGAACTTGTCGAGGTGCGGGATGCCGTTCTCTTCGGTCAGCACGAGGGCCGCGCGGTAGTTGGCCGAGACGTAGATGCGCCACGGCGTGGTCGTCTCGAAATAGTCGAGCGTCAGCGCGCGGCCGAAGCCGGACTCGATCAGGGACTTGAGCCTGCCGAGATCGACCTCGTCCCAGCGCTGGAAAACGTGGATGGCCTCGCCGCGACGCACCAGCGTGCCCGAGCCGCGATGGGTGAACAGCTCCTTGGCGAGCTCGTCAGGGCGCGTGATCGACACCGACGAGGACGGCGGCAGCGCGTCGAGCAGATCGGCGATCTGCTCAATCTTCACCCGCATGCCGCCGGTCAGCCACGGGGCTGCCATCAGGCGCTCGCGGTCGGTGCTGAGGTTGATCGAGTCGATCAGCTTGCCCTCCCCGTCCAGCAAACCGCCGGTGCCGGTGAGGAAGATGATCTTGTAGGGCTGCAGCGACTTCACCAGCTCGTTCGCCGCCCAATCGGCATTGACGTTGACGATCTGACCGTCCTTGGTTTCGCCGAGCGAGCAGATCACCGGGATGGAGTTGGCACGAATCGCCGCTTCCACGCCCTCGCGCTCGACGCGGACGACATCGCCAACCAGGCCGAGGCGCTCGCGGTCAACGAGCTCGGCCTCGAACACGCCGGTCTGGATCGAGGTGGCGCGCACGCCGGCTTCCTGCAGCGCATCGACGAGGCGCAGGTTCTCCCGCACCAGCACGCGACGCACCACCGACAGCACTTCCGGCGGCGTCACGCGCAGGCCGTCGACGACCTGCTTGGTGATGCCGGCGGCAGCCATCTCCTCGTCGAGCTGCGGGCCGGCACCGTGCAGCACGACCGGGGTGAGACCGACCTGCTGCAGGAAGGACAGCGAGGACACCAGCGACTCCATGTCGTCGCGCAGGATGGCGCCGCCGACCTTCACCAACGCGAAGCGCGCGGCGTCGACCGAGCTGAAGCGCTTCAGGTACTGCTGGATCTCCTTGGCGCTGGCCATGTTGGAGAGCAGGCGGACAATGGTGGTGCGGAGGTCGGTCATGGCCGCGAAAGCAGTCGAATCAGGTGGTCGGTGTAGGCGGCGAGCTGGTCGAGTGCGACCCACTCGTCGGCGGTGTGCGCCTGCGCGATGTCGCCGGGGCCGAAGACGAAGGCCGTCATGCCGGCCTGCGAGAACAGGCTGGCCTCGGTCCAGAAGTCGACGGCGTTGCCGATCGGCAGGCCAAGATCATCGGCGAGATCACGGGCAGCGAGGCGCTTGGCCTCGGCCTGCGCGACGTCGCCGGCCGGCAGCGAGGGGCCGAAGAAGGTCGCCTCGTAGTGCGCCAGCGCGGCTGGGTCGGCGAGGCTCTGGAAGTGCGCATGAAGCTGGTCCGCACTCTGCGAGGGCAACGGGCGGAAGCCGAATCGCACCTCGGCGCTCGGCGCAATGACGTTCGATTTAATGCCGCCTTCGACACGGCCGATGTTGAAGCGCAGGCCGGTCAGGCCGCCGAAGCGCTGGTGCGACTGCGCCTCGACGAAGGCCAGGGCCGCCTCGCCCCAGTGGATGGCCTGGTGAAGCGCCGAGAGCTTCAAAGCGTTCGCCGCGGACGCATGGCCGGCCTGGCCCTGGAACTTCATCAGCACCGAGGCGATGCCGCGGTGCGCGAGAACGGCCTCGCAGTTCGTCGGTTCGGCGACGAGGGCTTCAGTGAAGCCGTGTCCCTGCGCGAGAAATCCGGCAATGCAACGCGGGTCGTTGGCTTCCTCGTCCGTCGTGAACAGGAAGGCCGCGTCGCCGGTCGTGCGCGCCGCCGCCGCGACCATCGCCGCCGCCGCGCCCTTGATGTCGCAGGCGCCCAAACCGATCGCGCGATCGGCCGTCACCCGCAGCACGTGCGGGCTGGCCGTCCACGCCGGCGAATCCGGCACGGTATCCATGTGCACGTTGAACACGCGCTTCGGATTCCCACGCACCGCCAGCAGGGCCACCGCGCCGGCACCAAAGTCGGTCAGCTCGAAGCGGAAGCCGGACAGCTGCGACTTCAGGTAATCGAACATGCCGCCGGTGCCGATGGTGCGCGGTGGGTTGCGCGTGTCGAAACCGACCAGGGCCTCGAGGTGCGTCAGCGTGCTGGCCAGCGCCTCGCTCATCGGTTCACCTCGGCCCACAGCGTGCTGCTCATGCCGTACAGGCGGATGAAGCCTTCGGCTTCGGCCACGCCCCAGTCGGCGGCCTGCGCATAGGTCGCGCCCTTGGCGTTGAGGATGTGCTTCGAGGTGATCGCCACCGCATCGACGCGGCCGCCCTCGGTGCGCAGGGTGACGGTACCGTTGACCGTCCGCTGCGACGAGGCAAGGAAGGCCTCAACGTCGTTCTTCAGCGGGTCGTGGAAGAAGCCTTCGTAGACGAGTTCCGTCCACTTGCGGCCGATCTCCGGCTTGAAGCGGTTCTGGTTCTTGGTCAGCACCGCCTCCTCCAGCGCGCGGTGCGCGACCAGCAGAGCCGCGAGGCCCGGCGCCTCGAAGATGATGCGGCCCTTCAGGCCGATCGTCGTGTCGCCGGTGTACATCCCGCGGCCCACGCCGTAGGGCGCCAGCGCGGCGTTGAGCTTCGCCAGCATCACGTGGCCCGGCAGCGCCTCGCCGTTCAAGCTGACCGCCTCGCCCTGCTCGAATCCGAGCGTCAGCTCCAGCGGCGCGGTTGGCCACTCGCTGCGCGGCGCACACCAGCCCTTCGCCCCCGGCCCCGGCGCTTCCCAGCGGTCGATCTCGCCGCCGCTCATGGTCACGCCCAGCAGGTTCTCGTTGATCGTGTAGCTCTTCTGCTTCGCGCGCACGCCGAAGCCGCGGGCCTCGAGGTAGGCCTGCTCGTAGGCGCGGACCTCGGTGTGCTCCTTCTGGATCTCGCGGATCGGCGCCACGATCTCGTAGTCGCCCAGCGCCTTGATCGCGAGGTCGAAGCGCACCTGGTCGTTGCCCATGCCGGTGCAGCCGTGCGCGATGGCCTTGGTGCCGAGCTCGGCGCATCGGGCCAGCGCGGCTTCGACGATGAGATATCGGTCAGAGACCAGCAGCGGGTATTGGCCCTGGTAGGGCTCGCCGGCCCAGACGAAGGGCTTCACGAAGCCGGCCCAGATCGCCGGGCCACCGTCGACGGTGACGTGGCTGGCGACCTTCAGCTCATGGGCGCGGGCTTCGATCCACGCGCGCTCCTCGGCATCGACGCCGCCGGTGTCGGCGAACACGGTGTGCACTTCCCAGCCGCGCTCCTGCAGGTAGGGCACGCAGAAGCTGGTGTCGAGGCCACCGGAGAAGGCGAGGACGATTTTCTTGGACATGGGCTTTGGGAGGAAAGAGTGGAGAGGAAGGAGGAGAGAGTGAGGGCACTGGTGCGGCGGGCTTGGCGCTGCTCAACCGCCCAGGAGACGGGCCATCACCGCCTTCTGCACGTGGAGGCGGTTCTCAGCTTCGTCGATGGCGATGCAGTTCGGCGAATCCATCACGCCGTCGGTGGCCTTGACGTTGCGGCGCAGCGGCAGGCAGTGCGAGAACAGGCCTTGGCCGCCGTCGCGGGTCAACGCCATCTTCCGCTCGTCGACGATGAAGTGCTTCAGGGTTTCGCGCATCGGCTTCTCGGCGTCCCAGTTGCCGAAGAAGGGCAACGCCCCCCAGCTCTTCGCGTAGACCACGTCGGCGTCCTTGTACGCCGAGTCGATGTCATGCGACACCTGGAGTGAGCCGCCGCTCTCGGCGACGTTCTGTTTCGCCCAACCCATGTAGCGCTCGTCGAGCAGGTACTGCTCGTTCGGGCACAGCAGGGTCACGTCCATGCCCAGCCGCGTGGCGATGGTCAGGGCGGAATTCGCGACCGCGGTATTCAGCGCCTTCGGATGGTAGGTCCAGGTCAGCACGTACTTGCGTCCGCGCAGGTCGGCGCCGAAGCGCTCGCGCAGGGCGAGTGCGTGGGCCAGCTCCTGGCAGGGGTGCGTGATCGTCTCAAGGTTGATGACCGGCACCGTTGCGTACTTCGCGAAACCCGCCAGAACCTTGTCCTGCCGGTCCACCGACCAGTCGACGAACTTCGGGAAGGCGCGCACGCCGATCAGATCGACATAGCGCGAAAGCACCTTCGCCACCTCGGCGATGTGCTCTTCGGTTTCGCCGTCCATCACGGTGCCGACGTCGAATTCGATCGGCCACGCGTCCTTGCCGGGTGCGAGCACCACGGCGTGGCCACCCATCTGCGTCGCACCGATCTCGAAACTGGTGCGGGTACGCAGCGAGGGATTGAAGAACACCAGGGCGATGCTCTTGCCGGCCATCTGCTGGCCGAACTTCGAGGCCTTGAAGGCGGCGGCCTGGTCGAGCACAGCATCAAGCTCGGCGCGGGACCAGTCCTGGGTGTTCAGGAAGTGCTTCATCGGTGGGGCTCCAATCGTTCGAACTCGAAATCGGGGACGCAATACGCCAACGCCCAGCACGAAGGCTGGGCGTTGGTGGTTTCAAAACAGCGAAACGGACCGGTTACCCAGCGGCGTGGCGGGATTCCGGTCGGCGCGCGCGAGACGTCATCCCGGCAGCCATGTAGGCCGAGGTCAGGACGCCAAATGCGGGCAGGAAGGAGAACATCGGGGGCGAAGGGTCGCAGAGCCGGCCGCCCGGCGCAAGCCCCGAAACGGCGAAGCGCCCCGGAGGGCGCTTCGCTTGGCGGGACGCTGAGGGCTTCAGCGGTAGCCGGTGCCCTCGTCGACCGGCGTCACCGCGACGCGTACACGCAGGCGGTCACCCGGGTCATACGGCAGGCGCGACATGTAGGTCTGGCCCTGGTGCACGTACTCGACGTCGTAGGACGCCACACGGCGCTCCTCGCGCTCGACGTCGACCATCCGGCAGCCCGCGTCGCGGACGACGACGCGCTCGTTGTTGTTGTCCGCATTGCGGCCGATGGCGCCACCGATCACGGCGCCGGCGACCGTCGCGGCCTGGCGACCGTCGCCGCTGCCTACCGTGTTGCCGAGGGCGGCACCGACGATGGCACCGACGACGGTGCCACCGTGGGAGCGGCGGACTTCGCGGACTTCCTCGCCACCACAAACCTCCTGCGGCACGCGGGTGCGGACGGTTTCGTAGATGGGATCGACGCGCGTGACCTGGGCATAAGCGTAGGACACGTTCTCCTGGCCCGAGGCATAGGCCGGCGCGTAGTCGTCGCGGTACTGGGCCGAGGCGGCGCCCGAAGCGGCGAGTGCGGCGATCACCATGGCATGGCGCGGGATGCGGATCATCAAGGGCTCCGAAGCGGGCGGACGAAGCGAATTCCAGCATCGGACGGCTGAACCACGGCCTAAGATTTCCGTTAAGCGACGGGAGGCGATTGCTACACTTCAGGCCCGTCTTCACCCCGCGCCGAGGCCCCGTGGCGATCCGCCTGTTCAACAGCCTGTCCCGACAGCTCGAAGACTTCCAGCCGGCGACTCCGGACCGCGTCACGATGTATGTCTGCGGGCCCACCGTCTACAACTACGCCCACATCGGCAACGCCCGCGGACCGGTGGTGTTCGGCGTGCTGGCCGACCTGCTGCGCCGACACTATCCGAAGGTGGTCTACGCCCGGAACATCACCGACGTCGACGACAAGATCAACCAGTCGGCGATCGAGCAGCAGGTGCCGATCACCACCATCACCGAGAAGTTCACCGCGATCTACCGCGAGGACATGGGTGCGCTCGGAGTGAAGCTGCCGGACCTCGAGCCGCACGCCACCCATCACATCGCCGACATCATCGCGATGATCGAGCGCTTGATCGCCCGCGGCCACGCCTACGCCGCCGACGGCCACGTGCTGTTCCAGGTCTCGACCTATGCACAGTACGGCACCCTCTCCCGCCGCAGCACCGACGAGATGCTGGCGGGCGCCCGCGTTGAAGTGGCCCCGTACAAGCGCGAGGCCGGCGATTTCGTGCTGTGGAAGCCGTCCACGCCCGAGCTGCCCGGCTGGGATTCGCCCTGGGGCCGCGGCCGGCCCGGCTGGCACATCGAGTGCTCGGCCATGTGCCATGCGCATTTCGGCGACACCATCGACATCCATGCCGGCGGCGTCGACCTGCAGTTTCCGCACCATGAGAACGAGATCGCGCAGAGTCAGTGCGCCAGTGGCACGACCTTCGCGCGCTGGTGGCTGCACAACGGCATGTTGACCTTCGACGGCAGCAAGATGTCGAAGTCGATCGGCAACATCCGTACCGTGCACGAGCTGCTGAAGGACTACCCGGCCGAAGCGCTGCGCTACGCCCTGCTCTCCGCGCACTACCGCCAGCCGCTGGACTGGTCGCCGGCGCTGATCGAACAGAGCATCAATACGCTGGATCGCCTGTACGGCACGCTGCGCGACCTTACCGACATCGACGCGGCACCGGTGCTCCCCGAGGCCGTCGAGGCCGCGCTGGCGGACGACCTCAACACGCCCGCCGCGCTGGCGGAAGTCTCGCGGCTGGCCGGCGAAGCGCGCGCCGCGCAGCGCGACTGGTTGCAGGCGGCGGACGGCGTTGCCAAGGCGCAGGCCGCTGCGAAGGCCAGCGACGCGAAGGCACAGCTGCTGGGCGCCGGCGCGGCGCTTGGGCTGCTGCAGCAGACGCCCGACGCTTGGTTCGGCAAAGGCGCTGCCAATGACGACGATGCCCGCGTCGACGCGTTGGTTGCCGAGCGCAGCGCGGCCAAGCAAGCCCGTGACTTCGCTCGCGCCGACGCCATCCGCGACGAGCTGGCCGCGGCCGGCATCGTGCTGGAGGACACGCCACAGGGCGTGCGCTGGTCGAGGAAGCGCGCATGAAGGCGCCCTCCGTGCAGGTGCCGGCGTCGCCCTTTCCCATGGAAGCCACGCCAGCCGAGGCGCAGGCCGCCATCGCCGAGGAGTTCGGCTTCTTCGGCGACTGGTCGGAGCGTTACCAGTACCTGATCGACCTTGGCCGCAAGCTGCCGGACCTTCCCGAGGCGTGGAAATCCGAAGAGCACCGCCTGCTCGGCTGCCAGTCGAAGGTCTGGATCGTCGCCCAAGGCAACGTGGCCAAGCTCGATTTCCACGCCATCAGCGATTCGTCGATCGTCTCCGGGCTGGTCTTCCTCGCCCTGCGCGTGTACTCGGGCCGCAGCGCCGCCGAGATCCTCGCCACGACGCCGGACTACATCGCCGCGATCGGGCTGGCCAAGCACCTGTCGCCAACGCGCAGCAACGGCCTCGCCGCCCTGCTCGCCTTCATCCAGGACACCGCGCGCCGCGCCGGAGATGCTGCATGACGCTTCGCCCTTTGGCCCTCGCCGTCCTGCTGGCGCTGCCCGGCGCGTCCATCGCCCAGACGGACGACGCGGCGAAGGCCGCACCGCCGGCCACGATCACCATCGACGCCGCGCGCTTCGCCCCGCCGCCGCTGGTGGCCATGCCCGCCGAGGCTGCGTCGTCGCTCCGGCCGATGCTCGTTCGCTACCGCGCCGACCGTGAGGCGCTGGAGCATGTCCGCGCGTTGACCGACTATAGCAACGACCCGCTGCACGCCGAACGCCGCGCGGCGCTGCGTGCCGGTCTCGTCGCTGATTGGCAGGCCCGTCTCGCTGAACTCGATACTGCTGCACTCAACCAGAACGATCGCCTCGACCGCCTGCTGCTGCAGCGCGACCTCGCCCTCGATACCACGGCGCAGGCCTTCGCGAAGGAGCGCTACGAGGCCGTCCGCGGCCTGCTGCCGGGCTACGACGCGCTCGTCGCGCTGCTCGAGGATCGCCGCGACCTGCGCCAGGCCGACCCGCGCCGCGCCGCCGACGTGCTCGATGCCGCCCGCCGCGATCTCGAAGCCCGCGCCAAGCGACTCACCGCCGAGGACAACGCGCCGGCGGTCTCGCCCACCCTGGCTTTGCGCGCGGCGCAGCATGCC
>JBOFQO010000144.1:0-17161 GCA_051660925.1 Silanimonas sp.
CGCCGCGATGGCTGAGCAGCCACACGGCCTCGCCGTCGAGCATGGGCGAGGCGAGCTGGGCCATCAGCCGGGTCTGGGCGTCACGGCGCTGCGCATTCTCCTCGTCGACCTCGGCATCGCCGGTCGTCGCCATCCGGTACAGCGCGCCGTTCTCCAGAAGCCCGAGGTCGCTGAACACCAGCACCTCGCCCTCGCCGTAGGGCAGGCGTGCGAATCGCGCCTGCGCAGCCTTCGGCCACACCAGCTCGGTATCGACGGTGCCGAGCACCGCGAATGGGGTACCGCAGATCTCTTCGCGCCCGGCGTCGGGCAAGGCCAGGCGTGCGCAGTCGATCTCCGCCGCCGCGCCGCGCAGCGCCTCGACACCGAGCGCGTCGCGCAGCAGGTCCGACAGCGCCGGCGCGGTCTCGCCGCGCGGCATCGGCAGCACCAGGCGCCCGCCGCCGTCGATCCAGTCGAGCAGGGCCCAGCGGTCGCCCTCCGTTTCCACCTGCGCTTCCGGGTACAGCAGCACCAGCGTGCCGCGCGGCGGCGGCGGGTCGCGCTCAAGGTCGACGTGGCCCTTCAGCACCACCGGCTGGCCGGCGCCGCGCAGCGCCAGCGTCAGGCCGTGCAGCGGGTTGGCGCGCGCCTCCGCGGTGGGCGGTGTGGGCACCTCGACCGTGATGCGCTCGTGGGTGGCGAAGAACGCGGCAACGCCGAGCCCGACGACGGCCAGCGCCAGCAGCGCAAGGGCGATGTTGCGGTGGCGCGGCGTCATGCGCGGGCCTCGCCAAAGGCCGCCGGCCACGCCGCGATCAGGCTTTCGAAGGCCTCGGCGTCGGGACGCGCGCCGGCGTAGGCCACGCCGCGCCAGGCCTGCACGAGGCGGCGCACGTGCTCGCCGGCAGGGGCATGCGACAGCGCCCGCGCGGCGCGCAGCAGCTCGCCTTCGGTGGTGCCGGGCGGCAGCGGCCGCGGCCGGCGCGCCGACACTTCGCGCAGGCCGGCGCGTTACAGGCAGGCGAAAGCCTCGCGGGTTTCGCCGCGCGTCCCCGCGGCGCGCGCGCGCCGCCGCAGCTCCGGCGCCGCGGCGACGTCCTCCGGCGCCAGCCCGCGATGGCGCAGTGGCGGCGGCACGTGGGCTTCGTCGGCACGCTCGCGCCGCCATGGCAGCCAGTCACGGTAGCGCCACAGCACGACGCCGAGGGCGAGAAGCGCGACCAGCCAAAGCAGCAACTCGGCAGCCATGCCCACCAGCGCGCCGACAAACTCGCCGATCCGCTCGCGCCAGTCGATCAGCGGCTGACGCTCCTCGTCGTCGAGGTGTTCGCTGAGTAGGTCCTTGGCGCGCCAGCGCTGCAGGGTTTCGGTGCCGCCCAGCGAGGCGTCATCGCGCGCTTTGCGCAGCGCGGCCTCAAGACGCTCGGCCCGTTCGATGTCGACGAAGCCCTCCGGCAACGGCGTGGCGCGTTCCGGCACGTCGCGCAGGTCGCGCTTCTCCTTGATGGTGGGCGGCGTGGTGACCGGCGCTTCCGCGCGTGGCTTCTCTGCCTTGGTCTGCGCCTCGGCCACCGTCGGGATCGCCAGCGTCGGCAGCAACAGCGCGAGCAGCAGCGCCAGCGCCGGGCCGACGCCGCGGCCACTGGCCACCGCACGCGCGGCCATGCGCTTGAAGCCAAGCTCAAGGTCCCAGGCCTCAAGGTGCACGCGGCGGCCCAGGTACAGGCCAAAGCCGGCAGCGACGAAAAACGGTTCGATGAGCAGCGTGCCGATGCACCAGACCAGGTTGATGATCAACTCAAGCCACGGCGATTCCTCGCTGCCGAGCACACGAAACCAGTCGTCGCCGCGCGCCTCCCACCACTCCAGCGGAATCATCATCGCCACCAGCGCCCAAACGCTCAGGCTGATGACGATCTCGAAGCAGGGCAGCAGCGCCCACAGGCCGAAGGCGTGCGGCGCGCCCTCGCGGCGCAGCAGAGCGCGGCGCTGGCCGCGCTCGGCGCGTGGCAGGCCTTCGAGCAGGTCGCTCGGCAGCGACAGCGCGCGAAACGGGTCGAAGCGCAGCCACAGCAGGCGCGGCAGAGTCGGGCCCCAGCCCCAGCCCCAGGCCGCGCGATAGACCTCGGCGCGCGTCGGCTCGTGGCCGAACACCGCGCGCGACAGCACGAACAGCGGGATGCGGTCGAGCGCCGGCTTCAGCCACCACAGTGCCAACGGCGCCAGCCACACCAGACCCAACAGGTGGCCGATGCCAAGCAGCGCGGCGCACAGCAGGCCGGCGCACAGCAGCCAAGGCCCGAGCCAGATGCGCGCGTGGTGGCGCGCCAGGGCGATACCGAGGTCGACGGCTTCCCAGCCGCTGCGCACGCGCAGGGCGACGCCGAGGCGGTCAATCCGCATCGCGACGCCCTCGCCCGCCCATGCCCAGCCACCAGAACGTGGCGATCCACAAGGCCGCTGCCAGCGGGAAGCGCACCAGATCGGGCAGGTCGGATTTCGACGACCAGAAGGCCTCGATGAAAGCCGCCAGCAGCAGCATCGCGAACACGCCGAGGCACAGCTTGGCGCCATCGCGGCCCGAAGCGATCAGCGCGTCGCGGCGACGCAGTCGGCCCGGCGCGATCAGCGACAGACCGATGCGCAAGCCCGCACCGCCGGCGATGACGATGGCGGTGAGCTCCGGGGCCCCGTGCGTAACGACGAAGCGCCAGAAAGTCTCGCCATAGCCTGCGGCGTTGAGGTGGCCGGCGACGCCGCCGATCATCACGCCGTTGAACACCATCACGTACAGCGCGCCGAGGCCCGCTGGCAGGCCCGCGGCGAAGCTGCGGAAGCCGATGCTGATGTTGTTCATCACGTAGTAGCCGAACATCGCGAAGTCGCCAGAGGCGCCGCGGTCGCGGCCGAAATGCTCGGCAGCCGGGTCGTACATGGCTTCGGCGTTGGCCAGCATCGCCGGGTCGAACAGCAGCCACGCCAAGTCCGGGCGGAACTGCAACAGGGTGAACACGCCGATGAGCGGCACGAGGAACAGCGCCGCCGACAGCGCCATGCAGCCGCCGTGCTTACGCACCAGCCGTGGGTAGCCGGCCAGCAGGAAATCCCAGGCCGCGGCCCAGCGCGGGCGCGGCGGACGGTAGAGCTGGCGGTGGCCGCGCTCAACGAGTTCCTGCAGGGGCTCGACCACGGCCGGGCTGTAGCCGCGCTGCTTGGCCAGCGCGAGCTGCTGGCAGACGCGCCGGTAGCGCGCCGGGAACTCGGCATCGGCCAACACGCCACCCGCGGGCGGCGGGCGCTTCAGCGGGCCGTCGGCCTCGCGGCGGTCCAGCCAGTCGGCCAGCTGTGCCCACTCCGGCTGGTGGTGCGCGACGAAGGGCTCTTGCCTACGCATCCGACGCACTCCGGCCGGCCAGCCAGCGCGCCGCGGCCAGCACCCGCAGGCGCGCTGCGTCGCCGCGCAGCCCGGTCACCGGCGCAAGATGGTCGCAAAGCTCGTTCTGGCGCTCGACGCTCAAGGCCTGGCTGCGCTCACCGAAGGCCACCAGGGCCTGCTGTTCCTCCACGCCCAGGGTCACCGGCCAACGCTGCACCTCGCCCGGCGGCAGCAGGGAGGGACGGCGCGGCGGATCGACGTAGACCACGACGGTATCGGCGACGAGATCGCCCAGGCGCCGCGAATGCGGATCCGCCAGCATGCTGACCAGCCCAGCGCCGTACATGATCGGCAGCATGTCGACGGTACGGAGGAAGTTGCGCGTGATGGACGCCAGCCAACCCACCGGCGCGCCGTCGCCGCGCAGCACGCGAAGGCCGAGCGCGCGCTTGCCCGGCGTCTGGCCGTGCCACAGCGCTTCGAACAGGATCGGGTAGCCCCAAGTCAGCACGAACAGCAGGAGCAGCATGGCGCCCGCGCCGGTTTCGCCAGCAAGGCCGAGCACGGTCGCGCCGCTGATGTACACCGTGCCGCGCACACCGAGGTCGATCAGCCAGGCCAAGGCCCGGGGCACCGCGCCGGCGGCGCGCAGCACCAGCGCGACGCCTTCCGGCGTTTCGACCTGTCGCAGCGTATCGAGCGGGGGGGCCTCAGTCATCGCGACGTCCAGGCGATGCGGGGGCGGGGGAAAGCGGGCGGTCCATCGAGAGCGGATCCAAGGAGGCGGAACTACTGTAGCTCACTCGCGCCGATGCGCATCCGTCGACGCAGCGCGCTCAAATCACGACGAAGACGAGGACGTCGATCAGTACCCAGAAGGGTGCGGTGAAGAGAAGCCCCCGACTCGATGCGACCCGCGCCTCGGGATCGACCCATCGGTGCGCCCTGAGCTGCTGAGCAAATCGATGAAGCACGAGCGCGTACACGAAGCCGTGGATCGCCCCGAGGGCGATCACGACGCGACCGCGGTCTTCGGGGTTCATCGGCAAGAAGCCCAGCAACGCAAGGTCACCGGCGCCACGCCGCGAGCCGCCGACTGACACCACGATAGCGGCGACGTGGCGCACTGGACCGCCGGCCGGCACCCGTGCGTCGCGCGCGTGCGACGATCCGCGCATGGACGCCTTCGCCCTCCCGCCCTTTCTTGAGGCTCTCGGCACCAACCTGGGCCACCTGTTCGACGTCGCCGGCGCCTGGCTTGCGTCACCGTGGCTCGGCTTGGTGTGGCTGGTCTACGTGCTGGTGCTGGCCGCGTGGATCGTGCGCCAGCGCCGCGAGCCGGTCGCGACGCTGGCCTGGCTGCTGGCCCTGGCTTGGCTGCCGGTGCTCGGCTGGGCGGTGTACTGGTGGCTCGGCCCGCAGCGCATCCACCGCCGCAAGCTCAAGCGCCTGCGCGCGCGGCTGGCACTGGCCGAAGCGCGCCTGCCGCCGGTGGGCGACGCCTCCGAAGACGGCCAAGAGCGGCTGATTGAGCGCAGCACCGGCTATGCCCCGACGCGGGCCACCGCGATCGACCTACTGACCGGCGGCGAGCGCACCTTCGAAGCGCTGTTCGACGCCGTCGCTGCCGCGCGCGAATCGGTGCACCTCGAGTACTACATCTACGAGCCGGACAGCGTCGGCACCCGCCTACGCGACCTGCTGGCCGAGCGGGCGCGGGCCGGCGTGCAGGTGCGCCTGCTGCTCGACGGCCTCGGCTCCCGGCACTGTTCGCCGCGCTTCCTTGAGCCCCTGCGCACGGCCGGTGCCGAAGTGGCGTGGTTCCACCCGCTGAAAGCGGGTCACCTGCTGTGGCGGCCGACGCTGAACCTGCGCACCCACCGCAAGATCGCCGTCATCGACGGCCGCACCGGCTTCACTGGTGGCGTCAACATCAGCGACACGCAGAGCGAGCGCGCCTCCGCGGCGGCCTTCCACGACCTGCACCTGAGGCTCGAAGGCGACATCGTGCGCGCGCTGCAACTGGCCTTCGCCGAGGACTGGCACTACGCCACCGGCCGCAAGCTTGGCGACCCGACGCACTGGCCGGCGCAGCCGGTCGGCCGCATCCGCTGCCAACTCGTGCCCTCCGGCCCCGATAACCCGCTGGCGCCGATCCACCGCCTGCACGTCGAGGCCGTGCACAACGCCAAGCGCCGCGTCTGGCTGATGACGCCGTATTTCGTGCCCGACGCTGCGATGCTGCTGGCGATTACCTCGGCGGCGCTCAGCGGTCTCGACGTGCGTTTGCTGCTGCCGCGCCGCAACGACAACCGTCTGGTTCGTGCCGCCGCGCGCAGCTTCTATCCCGAGCTGCTGCAGGCCGGGGTGCGCGTGTTCGAATTCCAGCCGCGCATGCTGCACGGCAAGGCCCTGCTGGTGGACGACGACATCGCCCTGATCGGCAGCGCCAACGTCGACCCACGCAGCTTCTGGCTGAACTTCGAGCTGTCGGTGCTGGCCCGCGACGCCGGCGTGGCGGCGCGGCTGGCCGAGCGCATCGGCGCCGACCTCGCGCAGTCGACCGAAGTGCCGCGCGGCTGGCAGCCACAGGGCGTGCAGGCCTACACCGACAGCGCGGCGCGCCTCTTGGCGCCGATCCTCTGACGCTCGCGCTAGACTCGCGGCCGAATCCCCCACGGAGCCGAGACGATGGCTTGGTTGGTCCTGCTTGCCGCGCTGGCCTGCTTCGCGCTGGCCATCCTGCTGCCGGTCGGCACCGGCGTCGTGCTCCTGCTGCTGCTTGCCGCGCTGGCCCTGCTGCTACTCGGCACGACGCGCCTGCTGCGCGATCGCCTCGACGCGGTCAGCCGCTCACAGTCGCGGATGCTCGACGACGCCGAGATTCAGCGCTTGCGCGAGCAGGTCGACGCGCGGCGGCAGGCGTCCGAGCAATAGACGACGCGATCCCTGTCGCGACTCACGCGTCGGCACACACCACCCGGTTGCGGCCCTGGCGCTTGGCTTCGTACAGCGCTTGGTCGGCGCGGCGCAGTAGGGCCGAAGGCATTTCGATCGGGCTGGGCCAGGCCACCGCCACGCCGACGCTAACGGTGACGCCGGTGCGGGCGTGTTCCACGATTTCGCGCAGGTGCTCGGCGCGCCGCGCCGCCGCCTCCAGCGTCGCGCCCGGCAGCAGCAGGGTGAACTCCTCGCCGCCGTAGCGCGCCAGGATCTCCACCGGCACGCTGAGGTCGGTGCGCAGCAGGGCCGCCACATCGATCAGCACACGATCGCCCTCGAGGTGGCCGTGGTGGTCGTTGTAGCGCTTGAAGTGGTCGACATCAATCATCAACGCCGCCAGCGGCAGGCCCTGTTCGGCGCAACGCGCCCATTCGCGGCCCAGCGCCTGCTCAAGCGCACGGCGGTTCTGCGTGCCGGTCAGCGGGTCTTCGACCGCCATCTCGGCGAGCCGCGCGTTGGCGCGCTCCAGCTCCAGCGTACGGTCGGCGATGCGCTGCTCAAGTTGGCGGTTCTGCGCCTCCACGCGAACGACGCGGCGGCGCCCGATCGCTCGCGAGGCCCACACCGCCAAGCCCACCACGGCGATCAACAGCAGGCCGCGCAGCGCCGGCTCCTCGAACCAGCGCGGCTGCACCAGCAGACGCAAGCGCAGCGGCGCGATTTTGCGGCCGCTCGGCAGCTGGCTTTCCACGTCGAACTGGTACTCGCCGGGGTCGAGGCCTCGGATCGTCAGGTCGCGGTCGGCCCAGTCAGAGAACTCCGGCGCGATGCCGGACAAGCGGTAGCGGAAGCGCGCCCCGGGTTCGAGCGTGCCCAGCGTGAAGCGCATCCGCAGTGGCTGACCCGAGCGCAGCGAGAGGCTGTCGCGCTCCATCTCGCCCGCACGGAGCTCGCCGTCATCGTCCTGCACCAGCAGCTGGTCGAAGCCCACCGCGAGGTCCGGCATCGGCAGCACTGGGCCTTCCGGGGCGTACTGCAGGATGCCGTTCCAGACCGGCACGCGCAGCACGCCACCACGGCTCACCCGCGGAGTGCCGAAGCCGGTACTCGACCAGCCGCCGATCTGCACGCGCTCCCAAGCCATCGTCGAGGCCGGGCGACGCATCAGGTCGCGCGGCGTATAGGCAAACAGGCCCATCGTGGTCTCGACGACGCTGAGCTTGCCCGGCTTCACCAGTGCGGCGATCCAGTCCGGTGTGTCGGTGACCGCAAAGCGGCCGGCGTCGGGGTCGTAGCGGTAGGTGCGGCCCTTGGCCCAGGCGCGCAGCTCGCCGTCGATGAAGAACAGCTTCGGGCGGTCCTCGCCGTCGATCGGCAGGCCCTGCTCTTCGCCAAAGGCGTCGACGTCGATGCGCCGGCGCCCCGCGAGATCGAAACGCCAGCGCTGTGGCGGGCCGCGGTCATCGCTCAACCAGAACTCGCCCTCCGCCGTCTGGATGATGTCGATGATGGCCATGCCCTGCAGCGGCCAGCGTGCTTCGATGGCCCAGCCCTCGGCGCCGTAGGCCAGCAGGAAGAACTCGTTCTCGCTGCACGCGACGGCAAGATCGGTCTGGTTCCGCACGAGCTGCAGCCCCGACACGGACTCGCCGCCATGCAGCGTGCGCGGCTCGCGCGCGCCGGGTTTCAGCTCACGCAGGCCCTCGCGTTCGCCAATCAGCATCGCGCGTTCGTCGGCCAGCAGGCCATAGCCCTCGAGCTGCACCCAGGGCATGCGTTCCGACTGCACGCTGCCGCCACCGTCGTCGGTCAATCGGAAAAGGCCGCGCGCCGTCGCTACCCACAGCGCGCCGTCGAACTCCGCCGTGTCACTGACCAAGCCGCGCACCCCGTGGGTGTGGTCGAGGATTGACCACGCCGACGGCATGCCGAGGCGCACCACCTCGGTGTCGGTCACCGCCCACAGCGCGCCCTCGCTGTCGCGGGTGAGGTCGGCCACGCTCTGGTCGGCGATCTTGACGCGCTGCCGCAGGCGCAGGCCGGCGTCGACGACCAGCACCTCACCGTCCAGCGTCGCCAACGCGAAGCCACCACCGTCCAGCGGCACGGTGACGTAGGCGGCGAGCTCGCCGTCCGGCCAGGCGAGCGCGGGCTGAACACCACTGTCGTCCAGGCGCCAGACACCGTTGCCGGCAACGACGAAACGACTGCCACCCCAGCCGACGATGCCGGACACCGGCACGCGCCGGAAAGCCTCGCCACCGGGCACCAGCTGCAGCTTGCCGTCGCGCAACCAGCCGAGGCCGCGGTCCTGGATGCGCGCGTAGAGATCACCGCCGAAGGACATGATGCTGCGCATGTCCGGCCCCATCGGCCAGCTGCGCGTCTCGGCGCCGCTGGCCGGCATCAGGTGCAGGAAGTGCTGCGCCTGCACGTAGATGCCTTCCGGCGACTGCACCATTTCCCACACCGGGCCGAGCCGGCGATCGGCCTCGGGCAATCCGCTGCTGGCCAGCAGGTCGACGTAGCGGTAGCCGCGCACCGGATCGAGCTCAAGGCGCCCGTAGGTGTCGTTGCCACCAACCATGATCGTGCCGTCCGGGAAACGCCGCACCACGGTGGCGTCGACGCCGATCGGCAGCGGCACGGTCGCCCACTCGACGCCGTCGTGCACCAGCACGCCGTCGGCCGAGGCGACATAGATCTTCCCGGGCGCGGCCGCCACCGACCACAGCGAGGGTGCGGCGCGGTACTCGTCGGGCCCGATGCGCTGGCTGATCGGCACACCGGCGAGGCCCGAAGCATGCACGACCGCCGACGCCGCCAGCGCGAACGCCGACACGAGCAGGCAGCACCAACGCAGCGTAGGCCGGGCGGTCATCGCCGCATTATGGCCTTGCGCTGAGGCCGCGCGCGCCCGGGCTTGCCCTCGGAGTGAGGCGGCGGGCACGCTTCAAGCATCCGGAAAGGCTCGCCATGACCCTGCTCAGCGTCAACGTCAACAAGATCGCCGTGCTGCGTAACTCGCGCGGCGGCAACCTGCCCTCGCCGCGCGACGAGGCGCTGCGCTGCATCATGGCCGGCGCGCGCGGCATCACCGTGCATCCGCGGCCGGACCGCCGCCATGTCACCGCCGAGGATGTCGAAGCGATCGCGGTCGCGCTGCCCGCGGACGTGGAGTTCAACATCGAAGGGAACCCGTTCGCGCCACCGCGCGAGGGCTATCCGGGCCTGCTCGCACTCGCGCGGATCGCGCGGCCCGCACAGGTCACCTTCGTGCCAGATGGCGACGGCCAGATCACCTCCGACCACGGCTTCGACCCACGCGCCCTGCCGGCAACGATGGCCGCACAGATCGTCGCGTTTAAGGCGCTGGGCTGTCGCGTGTCGCTGTTTGTCGATGCCGGCGAAACCGCCTTCGAAGCGATCCGCGCTGCCGGCGCCGACCGCATCGAGCTCTACACCGGCCCGTATGCTGAGGCCTACGACGCTGCCAACGCCGCAGCGGCCCGGCACGAAGCTGGCGTCGCTGCCGCGACCGCGCGGTTGGCCGAGCGCCTCGCTGACTGCCGGCGCAGCGCCGAGGCGGCGCTGGCCCTCGGGCTCGGGGTCAACGCTGGCCACGACCTCTCGCAGGCCAACCTCGGCGCCTTCCTCGCGGCGGTGCCGGGCGTGCTCGAAGTGTCGATTGGCCACGCGCTGATCGCCGAAGCGCTGGTCGAGGGCCTTACCGAAACCGTGCGGCGCTACCGCGCGATCACCGGCGGTTGAAGCGGCGCGGCAGCTAGCGCGGCGACCGGCGAAGTCGTGGCCCGGAAACGACAACGCCGCCCAACGGCGGCGTGTCGAAACCTTCGCATCGGCCGGCGGCCGACACGCAACCGGCTTACTGCACCTGCTGGTCGACGAACGCGATCTTTTCCATCTGCGCGTTCTTGGCACGGGCCAGAACCTTGGCCAGCACCTCGTACTCCGCTTCCGGGGCAACCTCGATCTCCAGCTTCGGCTGCTCTTCCGGCTTGAGCACCTGGGTGCGCACCTGGGTGATGTCAGCGAACTGGTCTTCGAGCGACGCCAGCGGCGCCGGCGTGCCGTTGATCAGGATGTCGCCGGAGGACAGGATCTCCAGCTTCACCGGCGGCGGCGGTTCCGTCGGCGGCGGCGGCGGCGGATCACGCATGCGCTGCGGCAGGGTGACGTTGATCAGCGAGGCCGGCGTCGGCGCGGTCACCATGAAGATGATCAGCAGCACGAGCAGGATGTCGATCAGCGGCACCACGTTCATGTCGGACTTGGGGCCGGAACCGCCCCCGGAGGAAAAGGCCATGGGTTTACTCCGATTCCGGTTCCGACACGAAGTTGATCGAGCGCATACCCGCCACGCGGACGCGGGTGGTCACGTCCTGGATCAACGCGTACTTGGTTTCACTGTCCGCACGCAGCAGGACGTCCGGCTGCGGCTCCTTCTGCGCCTCAACGGCGAGACGCGTGTCCAGCATCTCTTTGCCGGCGAGTGCCTCGTCGGCCCAGAAGATCGTGCCGTCCTCGCGGACAGAGAGCGTGATCGGCGGCACCTTGGGCGCGGGCGGACGTGCGTCCACCGTCGCTTTCGGCAGCTCCACTTTCACGTTCTCGGACACCGAGGCCGTGACCATGAAGATGATCAGCAGCACCAGCATCACGTCGACGAGCGGGACGACGTTGGGTTCGGTGAACCCGCCGTCCTGGTCAGAACTGAAGGCCATAGAGGATCTCCGCGAAGAGGGGATTAACCCCTCAGCGCTTGTCGCCGCCCACGCGGGCGCCGGTGGCGAAGAAGTCGTGCAGGTCGTGCGCGAAGGCGTCGAACTGGCCGATCAGCTTGCGGTTGTTGCGATTGAAGTAGTTGAACGCGATCACCGCCGGGATGGCGACGAACAGACCGATGAAGGTCATGATCAGCGCTTCACCGACCGGACCGGCCACCGCCTTGATCGAGCTCTCGCCCGAGGCCGACAGGCCGACGAGGGCCATCAGGATGCCCCACACGGTGCCGAGCAGGCCGACGAACGGCGCGATGGCGCCCGTCGTGGCGAGCCACGTCTGGCCGTCTTCGAGCGAAGCCGACTCACGGGCCACGGCCTGACGCAGCGCGCGATCAATGAACTCCGAGCGATTCAGGGCTTCCGACAGACGGCCTTCCGACTTCTGGTGGTGGGCGGCCGACTGCGCGCAGTCCAGCGCAATCTTCGAGAACGGCTCCCAGCCCGGCTGCTCTTCCATGAAGCGGATGGCTTCCTGGGCGTTGTTGGTCTGCCAGAACGCCGAGGTGACGGCGCCGGCGCGGCCGTTGATGCGGGCGTACTTGATGGCCTTCATCACCGTGTAGTACCAGGCGACGATCGACATGATGACCAGGGCGGCGAAGACCGACCAGTTCACCACGCCCATATGGGCCATCGCGTTCTGCACGCTGAAATCAGCGCCGTCCTGCTGCACGGTCTGGGCGGCGGCCGCGGCGGGCGCGGTCAGCGGGATGTTCGTGGCGATCGGGGCAGCCGCCGGAGCAGCAGCAGCGTCCGTCGCCGGCGCGGTGTTGGTGTTGTCCTGCAGCATGAGTGGATACCTTCGGTTGGATTAGCAGGGAGGAGTGAAGTTGACCGGCACCAGCACGGCGCCGCCGACCGGTTGACCATTGCGCAGGCCGGCGTTGAAGCGCCAGCGGCGCGCGGCCTCGACCGCGGAGCGGTCCAGATTGCGGCTGCGGCTGGACTTCTCGACGGCGACATCCTGCACCGCGCCCGCAGCGTCGATGATGACGCGCAGCATGACCTCACCACCGATGCAGCGGCGGGCTTCCTGCGGCGGGTAGCGCGGCGGGTTCAGACGACGGCCCGAGATGTCTTCGGACGGCGCGAAGTCGGCGGGCGGCGCCGGCGGCGCGGGGGGCGCCGGCGGCGGGGCCTCGACGTCGAGCGCGTTGGCGTCGTCGAAAACCACCGGCGGCTCTTCCGGCGGCGGCGGCACCGGCGTCGGCGTGACCGGGGTCTGCACGATCCTTTGCACGACCTTCGGCGGCTCCGGCGGCGGCGGCGGCGGCGGGGGAGGCGGCGGCGGCGGCTCGATGAAGTTCACGTTCACCACGCGCTCTTCCTCTTCCTCCGCAGCGGCCTGGTTGATCGGCACGAGCAGCGCCAAGCCACCCGCCGCGTGCAGAGCGATGGCGAAGGCGATACCGATCGTCCGCGGCCAGCTGAACGGCGCGGGGACTTTGGTGCCGTAAATTCGATTGTCCGTCATGCGTTGGACCGGCTTGGGTGGGACCCCGCGCGGGGCGGGTCAATAATAGTAAGGGATCGAAGCGACGCTGGATACCGCCTGAAGGCGGGCAAAACGTGAAGGGCTCAGCGTAGCTGCGACAGCATCTTGTTGGCCTGCTCGCGGGTCTCCGCGTGCTTGGCGGCCTCGAGCAGCGCGGCGCGAACGGCGGGCCGGTTGTCGAGCTCGTTTTCCGAACGCGCGATCACCATCCAGGCCTCGCCAGGCTTGGCGACGCCCTTGGCCAGCGCGGCCTTGGCGGCGTCGCGGGCCTCGGCGTCACGGGCTTCGGCGGACAGCACCTTGGCGTAGTTCAGCCCGGCCTCGCCCTTCGGGTCGAGCGCCGCGGCTTCCCTGTAGGTAGCGATGGCCAACGGCATGTCCTCGGCGAAGTACGCCGCCTGCGCGAGCGCGCCGAGGGTTTGGAGGTCGCGAGTAAGGACGCCCTTGGCAAGGCCCTCGTTGATAACCGCAATGACCTCCCTCTCCTTTCCGTCGATATTGAAGTACAGGGCGTAAAGGTTCTGGTAGTCGCGGGCCTCGGTCAGCAGGCCGCGGCTGCGGGCGCTTTCGATGGTCGCGATCGCCTTGTCGGACTGCTCAAGGTCGATGTAGGCCGAGGCCAGCGCGAGGATCAGGCGCTTGTCGTCCGGCTGCAGGGCGACAAGCTGCTCAAGGGTCGTGGCCGCCTCGGCGGGTTGGTCGGACTCGGTGTAGGCCGACGCCAGCAGGCGAATCCACTCCGGTTTCGGCGTCGGCGCCAGCGCGAGGGTACGCTTCAGCGCGTCGATCGCCTGCGGGTACTGCTCGGACTCGTAGTGCGCGCCGGCGAGGGCAAACAGGATGTCGGGATTCTTTGTCTGCGTTTCGTTGATCAGGCGCTCGAGCGTCGCGATGGCCTTGTCCGGCTGCTCGTTCGACAAGTAGGTGATGGCCAGATTCTGCATCGTGGCGTAATGGGCCTCGTTGTCGAGGCCGTTCTCGGCGAGGGCACGCTCGGCGAACGCAATCGAGGCCGGCAGATCGTCAAGCTCGTTGGCCGCATTCCCAGCGACCTGGGCGGCCACCGACTTCTCGTAAGCGTTGGCGCGCTCGTTCGCGAGCACCGCCTCGGCGATCTCGCGGGCCTTGGCCGGATCGTCCTTGTCGTTCAGCGCTTCGATCATGTCGTTGAGCTGGCGCTGCAGGCCGCGCGAGACCTTGCCTTCTTCGACCTCACGCGTCGCATCAGGGAAGACCTTGGCCGGCGCCGCTTCGCGAGACTGAGCACGGCGGTCGCTGCCACCGCTTCGGGACGTCTGCGCATCGGCGGGCAAGGCCGACAGCGCGGCGGTCAACACGGCGATGCCCAACAGGAGGGTACGGGTGGCCATGGAAGCTCCGGCGCGGAATCAGGGCTGGCGAGGGTAATGCCTAGAGTGCCGCAGGCTCAAGGGAACCGGACGTGAATCGCGGGTCGCATCGTCCTGCTGTCACCGCGAACAAACGTGTTGTTAACGAATCGCCGGCACGGCGTGGCGCCTTGCCGCAATCAGCCCGTCGTCGGGAACTCCGCCACCGCGAAGGCGACGCGCTCCGCGGGGTCCTTCGACAGCTGCCCCGCCGCCTGCAGGGCCTCGATCTTCTTCAGTCGCGGGTGCAGGCCATTGGCGTTCGCCATCTGGATCGACAGGCCGGGACGGGCATTGAGCTCGAGGATCATCGGGCCGTGATCGCGATCGAGCACGAAGTCGACGCCGATGTAGCCGAGGCCGGAGAGCTCGTAACAGCGCGAGGCCATGTGCAGTAGGTCGTTCCAGCGCGGGATCTCGAGGCCGACGATGGTGTTCTCGGTGTCGGGGTGGTCGCGGATGATCTCCGAGCCCCAGACGCCGCGTTTGGTGGTGCCGGTGGGCAGGTCGATGCCGACGCCGATCGCGCCCTGGTGCAGGTTGGCCTTGCCGTCCGACAGGCGCGTCGGCAGGCGGATCATCGCCATCACCGGATAGCCGAGAAAGACGATGATGCGGACGTCGGGCACGCCCTTGAAGCTGACGCGCTCGAACACCGGGTCGAACTGCACGCAGTACTCGACGAGCAGATGATCGGGCTGGCCGCCGAGCGAGAACAAGCCGGACAGTCCGTTCGACAGGTGGTGCTCGAACTCCTCGCGAGACATCAGCGAGCCGTTGGCGCGCCGGTACTTGTCGCCGCGGCGACCGTGGATGACGAGGATGCCGTCGCCGCCGGAGCCGTGCGCCGGTTTCACGACGAAGCTGTCGCGGGTCTTGATCTTCTCGTGCAGCTCGGCGATCTCGTGCTCCTCGCGGACCACCGCGTAGAGCTCGGGCACGGGCAAGCCCGCCGCGATAGCGAGCTTTTTGGTGATCAGCTTGTCGTCGACGCGCGGGTAGAACTTGCGCGGGTTGTGCATCAGCACGTAATCCGCGTTGCGCTGGCCGATGCCGATCAGGCCGAGCTTGCGCAGCCGGCGCGCGATCTCGAAGGGGTTCCAGAGGCCCATCGCGTCAGGCCTTCGGCGTCTCGCCCGCGGCGGCCGCGGCCGGAGCGGGCGCCGCGGCCGGGGCGATGGGGTCGGCCTCGCGGGCCAGCGCACGGAAGCGCACCAGCTCCGTCAGGCGGTAGCCCGAGTAGCGGCCGAGCAGCAGCGCTGCGGCGAACAGGTAGAACAGGAATTCCGGATAGACGTAGATCAGGTGCTCAAGGCGGTCCCAGCTCATCACCAGGTAGGCCAGCGCGGCGACGATGATCGTGCCAACGCCTTCCTTGATCGCTGTGCCGGCGCCGCGCTCGTCCCAGGCCACCGACATGCGCTCGATGGTCATGGCCATGATCACCATCGGGAACAGCGCGACCGACAAGCCGACCTCAAGGTCGAGGCGGTTGGCAATGACCGAGATCAGCGCCATCAGCAGCACGACGAGGATCAGGATGGCGGTCAGGCGCGGCACCAGCAGCAGGCGCAGACGCTCGAGGTAGAAGCGCACCAGCAGGCCGGCGCCGACCACGAGCACGAACAGGGTGATACCGGCGACCAGCGCCGTCTCGCGGAACGCTAGCGCGACCAGCACGGGCATGAAGGTGCCGTAAGTCTTGACGCCGATGATGTTGCGCAGGATCAGCATCATGAAGGCGCCGATCGGTACCAGCAGCAGCACCTTGTAGACCTCCTGGGCCTGCAGCGGCAGCGACAGCAACGACCAGCGGATGTAGTTGGCGTCCTGCACCTCAAGGCGGCGCTGCGCCATCGCCATCGCGTCGGCCAGGTTGTAGCTGACTGTGAACATCAGCGCGGCGTTGGCCTCGCTGTCCATCGCCAGCAGCGGCTCCGGCGAGATGTTCCACAGCAGCAGGTCCTTCGGCAGACCCTCGGCCGCGGTGCGTGGATCGATCAGCACCCACTCGATGCCGGTGTGCGCGGCGAGCCAGGTTTCGATGCGCGCGGTGCCCTCGACGCCGCCTTCCGGCAGTCGCAGCGCGTGCACCAGCCGTGCCGGGATGTTGCGGATCGCCAGCAGGTCGACAAGAAAGCGTGTGCGCAGCTCGTCGTCGACGGTGCCGGCGCCGTCCTTCGTCGCGTAGCGATCGAGCAGCAGCTGCGCGCCCTCGTCCGGCGAATCGTTGAGGCGGCGCACCAGCTCACGGGTGAACGTGGTGATGTCGGCGGAGCGATCGCGCACCTGGTCGAGCAGGTCCTGCGCCGCACTCGCGTAAGGCTCCTCAAGCTCCGGCGGAGTCAGCATCTCGGGCTGCAACTCGGCCAGCAGCGTGTCGTGCTTCAGCTGCGAGCGGACGATGGTGGCACGGTAGTAGAGGTCCTGCTCGCCGACCGCGTTGCGCGTGGCCCACTGAACCTCGCGCCCCTGCGCTTCGCGCTCCGGGATCTTCGAGTAGCCGCGCGCAACAAAGCGCTCATCGAGCACGATCCAGCCCGGGGTGAGGTAGGGCAGCTGCAGGGTCAACGCGTTGGCGCGACGCTGCGGCTGGTACTCGACGTGAGCCTGCACCGACCACACCTGCACCGACTCGTCGGGCTGCAGCGGGAACTTCAGCACCTGCCACTTGTAGACGATGGCCACGGTGGCCAGCGCGATGATGGCGAAGGCGAGAAGGTAGAGATGACGCTTGCTCATGCGGCGGTCCGATGCGGTGTGCCGCGCCGCCGTCGGGCGCAGCAGGCCCTCAGTGTAACCGAGCGTCTCGCCGCGCCGACGCCCGGAGGCCGGCGCGCATTGCGCTCACGCCGCGAGCAGCAGGGCCATTCCGACGGCGTTGACCAGCACATGGGCGAGAACGACCGCATCGAGTCGACCGCAGCGCAGGTACAGCAACCCGAAGCCCGCGCCGAGTGACGTGTAGGTCGCAAGCGGGAGCAGCCAGGCCAGTAGGTCGCGATCGCCGGGCAAGGGCTCGTGGATCAGGGCGAAGCCGAGGCTGGTGACCGCCAGCCCCAGCCAAGGTCGCTGCGCCTGGGCGAAGCGATGCAGCAGCACGCGTCGAAACACCAGCTCTTCGCCAAGTGGCGCCAGGACGACGGCCATCAGCAGCGTCGACCACGGGGCG
>JBOFQO010000145.1:0-6389 GCA_051660925.1 Silanimonas sp.
CTGCTGCGCGACAACGGCATGGTCAACCAGCTGCTGATGGGGATCGGTCTCACCGATGCGCCGATCCGGCTCATCGACACGCCGTTCGCGGTGTACGTCGGCATCACTTACAACTACCTGCCCTTCATGGTGCTGCCCCTGGTAGCGAACCTGATGCGGCTCGACTTCACCCTGCTCCAGGCCGCCGCCGACCTCGGCGCAAAGCCGTGGCGCGCCTTCCTGTCGGTGACGCTGCCGCTGTCGCTGCCGGGCATCATCGCGGGCTCGCTGCTGGTGTTCATCCCCGCGGTCGGTGAATACGTCATCCCGGCGCTCCTGGGCGGCCCCGAGGCGCTGACGATCGGCTCGCGCATCTGGGAGGACTTCTTCAACGCCCGCAACTACCCGCTGGCTGCGGCCGTCGCGCTGGCCATGCTGATGCTGATCGTGGTGCCGATGCTGCTGTTTGAATACTCGCAGGAGCGTCGCGCCGAGAAGGAGGCGCAGCGCGCATGACCGAGCGCCGCCCCTTCGTGCTCTACACGCTGATGGCGTTCGGCTACGCCTTCCTGTACCTGCCGATCGCGAGCGTCGTCGCCTTTTCGTTCAACGAGACGCGCTCCGTGAGCCTTTGGAAGGGCTTTTCGCTGCAGTGGTACGGGCGCCTGCTCGAGAATCAGGCGGTCATCGACGCGGCGCTGCTGTCCCTGCTGATCGCCGCGATGGCCTCCACGCTCGCCGTCGTGATCGGCACGATGGCCGCTCTCGCGCTGTCGCGCTTCGGCCGCTTCAAGGGCCGCGGCCTGCTGTCCCTGCTGAGCTCGGCCCCGCTGGTGATGCCCGACGTGATGCTCGGCATCAGCGCGCTATTCCTGTTCATCACCCTGCAGCAGCTGATCGGCTGGCCGCAGGGCCGCGGCATCGACACCATCACCATCGCGCACGTCACGCTGTGCGTCTGCTACGTGACGGTGGTGGTGCGCTCGCGCCTCGCGCAGACCGACCACAGCCTCGAGGAAGCCGCGATGGATCTCGGGGCGCGGCCGTGGAAGGTGTTCTTCCTCGTCACCCTGCCGCTGATCTGGCCGGCCCTGCTCGCCGGCTGGCTGCTGGCGTTCACGCTGTCGCTGGACGATGTCGTCATCGCCAGCTTCACCTCGGGGCCGGGCTCAAGCACCCTGCCGGTGCTGATCCTGTCGAAGGTGCGCTTCGGCGTGACGCCAGAGATCAACGCGCTAGCGACGATCATCATCGTCACTGTCTGCATCGGCGTGAGTCTCGCCGGCTGGGCGATGTTCCGTAAGGGCACCGAGACGCGCTGAGCGGTTCGCGCGATCACGCCTCCTCGCCGAGGAACCCGCCCGACTGCTTGTGCCAGAGCTGCGCGTAAACGCCGCCGGCCGCGACCAGCTCGGCATGCGTGCCCTGCTCGACGATGCGGCCGCGGTCCATGACCACCAGCCGGTCCATCGCCGCGATGGTCGAGAGCCGATGCGCGATGGCGATGACGGTCTTGCCCTGCATCAGCTCGGCAAGGTTCTCCTGGATGGCGCCCTCGACCTCGGAATCGAGCGCAGACGTCGCCTCGTCGAGCACCAGCACCGGCGCGTCCTTCAGCAGCACGCGGGCGATGGCGACACGCTGGCGCTGGCCGCCGGAGAGCTTGACGCCGCGCTCGCCGACCTGCGCGTCGAAGCCACGGCGGCCTTCCGAATCGACCAGCACGTCGATGAAGCCGTCGGCGTGGGCGCGGCGCGCGGCTTCCAGCATCTCGGACTCCGTCGCGTCGGGACGGCCGTAGACGAGGTTCTCGCGTACGCTCCGATGCAGCAGGGAAATGTCCTGCGTCACGACGCCGATCTGCGCACGCAGGCTGTCCTGCTGCACGCTGGCAATGTCGACGCCGTCGACGGTGATGCGTCCTGACTCGACGTCGTGGAAGCGCAGCAGCAGGTTCACCAGCGTCGACTTGCCGGCACCCGAGCGGCCGACGATGCCGATCTTCTCCCCGGCGCGAACGTGCAGGTCGAGCCGGTCGATGACGCCCGAGCCCTTGCCGTAGTGGAAGCCGACGCCTTCAAAGCGGATGTCGCCACGGACGCGCGGCAACACTGGCGCACCGGGCACGTCCTCAACGGTCGGCGGGAGAGAGATCGAGCCGATGCCGTCCTTCACCGTGCCGACGTTCTCGAACAGCGCGGAAAGCTCCCACATCACCCACTGCGACATGCCCATCATCCGCAGCACCAGCGCCAGCGCGACCGCGAGGTCACCCGGGCTCGCGAGGCCACCCGACCACAGCCACAGGCCGAGCGCGGCGACCGACGCCAGCAGGCCCATGTTCAACGCGTCGTTGGCGGCGTTGACGATGGTGACCAGGCGCATCTGCCGATGCACGGTGCCAAGGAAGCCATCCATCGCCTCGCGGGCGTAGGCCTGCTCGCGCATCGAATGCGAGAAGAGCTTCACCGTCGCGATGTTGGTGTAGCTGTCGACGATGCGCCCCGTCATCGTCGATCTCGCGTCAGCCTGCGCGCTGCTGACCTCCTGCATGCGCGGCAGGAACCAGTGCATCAACAGTGCGTAGCAGCCGACCCAGGCGACGAAGGGCAACAGCAACCGCCAGTCCGCCGTGGCCGCGATCAGCATCGCCCCGCCGACATACACCAGTACGTAGCTGCCGACGTCGAGCAGCTTCACCACCGTCTCGCGCACGGCCAGCGAGGTCTGCATCAGCTTGGTGGCGATGCGGCCGGCGAACTCGTCCTGGAAGTAGCGCATCGACTGCTTCAGCAGGTAGCGGTGCACGCTCCAGCGAATGCGCATCGGGAAGTTGCCGAGAAGCACCTGGTGGGTCACCAGCGACGCCAGCAGGCTCAAGCCCGGCATCACCACCAGCACGACGACGGCCATCAGGGCGAGCATCCCGGCCTGCTCGCGGAAGAACGTCTCCGGCGCGGTGGCCGTCAACTCATCGACCAGCCGCCCCACCCAGGCATAGAGCGTCACCTCAAGCACGGCGAAGCCGACGCTGAGCGCGCCCATCAGCAGCAGCCAAGGCGTGGCCCCGCGCGTGTAGTGGAGGCAGAAGGCCAGCAGCGTGGCCGGCGGCTGGCCGGGCGGGGCTGACGGAAACGGGTCGAGCCGGCGTTCGAACCAGCCCTGCAGCAGGGAGAACATCGTAGGCATCCGAAAAGCGCGCAGTGAATACGTATGCAGCACGTCCCAGCGGTCGTTTGGAGTTTAGGCTCTAGATCGCGCCGCGCTGTCGCGACGCATTGTGCGCTTGGAACAGGCGCCGGGCGCAGCACCGTGGCATCAAGGTGCATCCAGGCAGGAGGCCGACCGGTTCGTGGTCCGACGCGTTCCCCCGCCCCCCGCACCACGGAGTCCATCGATGTCCGCAACCTTCCGCCGCCGCGCGGCCCTCCCGCTGCGCCTGCTCGGCGTCGCCCTGATGATGCTGTCCTTCGCGTCCGCCGCCTCGGCCGACGCCATCCTCCACGCCTTCAACTGGCGCTACGCCGACGTGCAGTCGCGTGCCGACCAGATCCGCGATGCCGGCTACCGCATCGTGCTGGTCTCCCCGGCCTACAAGAGCGAGGGTGGCCAATGGTGGGCGCGCTACCAGCCTCAGGATTTCCGCCTCATCCACAACCCGCTCGGCGACACCACGGCCTTCCGCAACATGGTCTCGGCGCTGCAGCAGCGGGGTGTGCGCGTGTACGCCGACGTCGTCATGAACCACATGGCGAACGAGGCCTTCAAGCGCAGCGACTTGAACTATCCCGGCAGCGCCGTGCTATCGACTTACGCCGGCAATACCAGCTACTACAACGGCATCCGGCTGTTCGGCGACCTGCGCTTCAACGTGCTGTCGGGGAGCGACTTCGGCCCGGCGCGCTGCATCGTCGACTACAACAACGTCTGGGAAGTGCAGAACTATCGCCTCTGCGGAGGCGGCGGCGACGCCGGCTTGCCGGACCTCGTCGGCAACAGCTATGTCATCGGCCAACAGCAGCAATACCTGCAGGCGCTCAAGAACCTTGGCGTGAAGGGCTTCCGCATCGACGCCGCGAAGCATATGCCGGCAAGCTACATCAACGCGGTGCTGACGCCGACGATCAAGTCCGGGATGCAGGTGTTCGGCGAGGTCATCACCAGTGGCGGCGCCGGTAACGGCGAGTACGACCGCTTCCTCGCGCCCTACCTGCGCGACACCGACCACGGCGCTTACGACTTCCCGCTGCACAACCAGATGCGCAGCGCGTTCGGATTCGGCGGCCGCATGAGCCAGCTGGTCGATCCGCTCGCCTACGGACAAGCCCTGCAGCCGTCGCGAGCCATCACCTTCACGGTGACGCACGACATCCCGAACAACAGCGGCTTTCGGTATCTGATCATGGACCCGACCGACGAGACGCTGGCCTACGCCTACATCTTTGGCCGCAACGGCGGCGTGCCGATGCTTTACTCGGACAACAACGAGAGCGGCGACAACCGCTGGGTGAACGCCTGGAATCGCACCGACCTGAAAGCCATGGTGCGCTTTCACAACACCGTACAGGGCAGCGATCAGCAGGTGCTGGCCTACGGCGACTGCCACCTGATCTTCCGCCGAGGGAACCAAGGCATCGTTGCGATCAACAAGTGCGGCAACTCGGTGTCGGTGCCCGTGGGCATGAACAACAGCGTGCTGTGGTGGAACACCGACTACCGCGACGTGCTCGACGCCAGCAGCGTCGTGCGGATCAGCAACGGCACCTACACCTTCAACCTGCCGCCGCGCCGCGCGCGGATGTGGCTCCGCTGAAACACTCGCGCCGCGTCGGACTCAGCCGGCGCGGCGCCCCATCGGCTGCGCTTGCACCGCCATCGAACGCTGCCGCTCGTAGACGTAGACCGTCGCGGGCGGCACGTTCCACCAGGTGAAGCTAGCGCGCCGCGACGTCAGCTTCAGCTCGTCGAGCACCTCGCGTGCGACCGGGCTGGCCGGGCCATAAGTGAACTGCACGAAGCGGCCGTCAGGGCGCAGGCATTCGAAAGCCTCGCCAACGATCTCGCGCTGTAGCGGGCGCGGCATCGAAAGCAGTCCGAGGCCGGACACCACCGCGTCGGCCGGGCCAGCATCGAGGAATCCGCTGTCGCGGGCAATGCGCTGCACGTCCGCGGCATTCGCGAGATGCAGGCGGATGTCGGGGAAGCGCTGCCGCAGGGTTTGGTGCATCGCCTCGTTGAGCTCAAGCACCAACAGATCAGCCGGCGCGATGCCGTGGCCGAGCAGGCGCTCTGTGATGGCGCCCGTGCCGCCGCCCAACTCGATCAGGCGCGTGGATTTCGGCGGCAGCGCCGCGATCATCTGCCGTGCGAGCTGCGGACTCGAGGGCGAAACGGCGGCGACCCCCAGCGGATTCTTCAGCCATTGGCGGAAGAAGGACCAGCGGGTCAGGCGATCGTCAGCGGCCGAATCGCGCATGAATGGGGCACCGGGGCGATGGGGCGTCAAGCATGCCACGCGTTCGGTTCTGCTAGCGTTACGCCATCCCCTGAATGGACTCGGAGCACCGAATGACGTCGCCGACACGACAGTGGCTGCTGCTGTGCGCCCTCCTTCTTCCCGCCGCCGCAATCGCTGATGCGGCCGACGAACCCGCGGCCACGACACCGACCTGCTTCCCGGCGACGGCCATCTCCGCGCTGACGGTCGTCAACGACCACGCGGTGGACGTGGCCGCCGACGGCCGCTACTTCCGGGTGGACCTCGATCCCACCTGCGCCGGCGTCAAGCCCGGCGAGGCCATCCAGATCGCGTCGACGTCCGGACCGATCTGCGCGGACGGCCGCAGCGCGGCCGTCACCGCGTCGGCCATCTGCGGCGTGCAGGCGATCCGGCCGACCAGCTCGCCCGCCGACCGCTGCTTCCGCATTCGGGACGTGCGCGGCTTTGCGCTGATGCGCGGCGAGAAGGTCGCCATCACCCTGCGCGGCGGCGGCAAACGCATCGTGCAGGTCGACGCCGCCTGCCCGCAGCTCGATCGCCTCGAGGAGTTCGACCTCGTCTCCGGCGCGGCCGACGGCCGCATCTGCGGGCATCCGCAGGACGCGATCATCGGGCGCCCCACGGCGGCCGTCAGCGAGGGCATGGCCAAGCAGTTCACGGTCAACGACTTCCGGCCCTGTCGGATCATGAGCGTGGAAGCCCCGGCGCCGGACGACGAACGCCGCTGATCCCGGCGTGGTCCCGGCCCCGCGTCAGTCGCGCGGCCGGCTCCGGTGCAGCATCCATGCGCGGTGGATGCGCGGATTGCGCTCGAAATCCGGGCCGATGGTGCCCGGCGTGATCTCCTCGATCTCGGCGAACTTCGCGATCGTCTCGAGGTCCGGCTTGAAGCGCCGGAAGTTGTTCGAGA
>JBOFQO010000146.1:0-3653 GCA_051660925.1 Silanimonas sp.
AACGCCCCGCCCTGCGCGGGGCGTTTGCGTTTCATGGACTCGTCGGGATGCCGGCGAGCGCCCGCCCTTCAGCCCACAGCCGCAGCGGTCGGACGTCGCCCAGCCAGTAGCTCAGCTCGGCGGGGTGCCGCAGCGGCCACAGCGCGAGGTCAGCGCGCAGCCCGGGCGCGATTCGGCCGCGGTCAGCGAGGCCGAGCGCGGCGGCCGCGTGCTGCGTCGCGCCGCGCAGCGCGTCCTCGGGCGTCAGGCGGAAATGCGTGCAGGCCAACGACATCGCGAGCGGCAGCGAGCGCAGCGGCGAGGTGCCGGGGTTCAGATCGGTACTGACGGCCATCGGCACGCCGTAGTAGCGGAAGGCCGCGATCGGTGGCTGCCGCGTCTCGCGCAGACAGTGATAGCTGCCGGGCAGCAGCACGGCGACCGTGCCGGCCGCGGCCATCGCGACGACGGCCTCATCGCCGGTGTACTCGACGTGGTCCGCCGACAGGCCCTTGAACTCGGAGACCAGGGCCGCGCCGCCGCCGTCGCTGAGCTGGTCGGCGTGCAGCTTCACCGGCAGGCCGAGCGACTGCGCCGATTCGAACACCCGGCGGGTCTGCATGGCGCTGAAGCCGATGCGCTCGCAGAACGCGTCGACCGCGTCGACCAGGCCGTCGACGTGCAGCCGCGGCAGCCACTCGGCGAGGGCGTCGACGTAGTCATCGGCACGGCCGGCGAATTCTGGCGGCAGCGCGTGCGCGCCGAGGAAGGTGGTACGGACGCCGATGCCGAGCGCCACACCGATGCGACGCGCGACGCGCAGCATCTTCGCCTCGTCGGCGAGCGTCAGGCCGTAGCCGGACTTGATCTCCAGCGTGGTGCAGCCGCTGCCCACCAGCGCGCGGGCGCGCGGCAGCGACTCGGCGAGCAAGGCCTCCTCGTCGGCGGCGCGCGTGGCGCGCACGGTGGATAGGATCCCACCGCCGGTGCGGGCGATGGCCTCGTAGCTGGCGCCGTTCAAGCGCTGCTCGAACTCGCCGGCGCGGTCGCCGGCGAACACCAGGTGCGTGTGGCAGTCGACGAGGCCGGGTGTCAGCAGGCCCTGCTGGCCGTCGACGGCCTCGAGGCCGCGGAACGCGTCCGGTAGCGCGGCGATCGGGCCGGCGTGCGCGATGCGGCCTTCAACCACGGCAAGGACTGCATCGTCCACCGGCGCGTAGCCCTCGGGGCCGTCGAGCGTGACGAGGCGGAGGTGGCGAAGAAGAAAACTCGTCGGGGACACGGCCGTCGTCGTGCGATGCAGGAGGCGCGAGCATAGCCGTGGGGCACGGCGCCCGCTCCGTGGCGCCCGCTCCGTGGCGTCGGCGAGGCCTTAGCATGGAGGCCCTTCCAATGAGGCCGACCGATGACCGCACTGCACGCCGACGCGCTGTTCGATGGTCGGGACTGGCGCGCGGACGTCGCCGTGCCGGTGGACATCGCGACGCGCGCGGCCTGGGTCGTGCCTGGCATCGCCAACTTGCATTCGCACGCCTTCCAGCGCGCGATGGCCGGTCTGGCCGAGCGCCAGCAGTCCGAGGCCGACAGCTTCTGGACCTGGCGCGAATGGATGTACCGCTTCTCCGCGACGCTGTCGCCCGACGACGTGCAGGTGATCGCGCGCCAGCTCTATGTCGAGATGCTTGAAGCCGGCTACACCAGCGTCTGTGAGTTCCACTACCTGCACCACGACGTCGATGGCCGCCCTTACGCGCGGCCGGCCGCGATGGCCGAGGCGATCATCGCGGCCGCGGTTGAGGCCGGCATCCGTCTGACTCTGCTTCCCGTGCTCTACCAGCGCGGCGGCTTCGACGGCCGCGCGCTGTCGGCCCGGCAGCAACGCTTCGGGCATGCAACCGAGCCCTATCTGCGCCTGGTCGACGACCTGCGCGCGGGCGTGGCGGCGGGCGGGGCGTCGACGGTGCGCGTCGGCATCGCCTTCCACAGCCTGCGTGCGGTGGAGATCGCGACGATGCACAAGGTGCTCGCTGCGCTCGATGAGCCCGGCATGCCGGTGCACCTGCACATTGCCGAGCAACCGGCGGAGGTGGCGGACTGCCTGGCCAGCCACGGCCGCCGCCCGGTGCGCTTGCTGCTCGACGAGTTGCCGGTCGACGCCCGCTGGACGCTGGTGCATGCGACACACATCGATGGCGCCGAGGTCCGTGGCATCGCGGCCAGTGGCGCGACGGTGGCGATCTGCCCGACCACCGAAGCCAACCTCGGCGACGGACTGTTCCCCCTCCGCGCGTTCCTCGCCGCCGGCGGACGCTATGGCATCGGCTCGGACAGCCACGTCTCGGTGTCGCCGATCGAAGACCTGCGCTGGCTCGAGTACGGCCAGCGGCTGCTGGAGCAGAAGCGCAGTCGCGCCTTGCTCGGGCCGGGCAGCACCGCGGACGCAATGCTGCGCGCTGTCGCGGCCTCGGCGGCAAGGTCGACCGGGCAGCCGATCGGCGTGCTCGATGCGGCGTCCGCCGCAGACCTGCTGGCGCTCGACGCCGAGGCGCCGGCGATGGCCGGAGCAACGCGCGGCGACGTGCTGGATCGCTGGGTGTTCTGCGGCAATCGGCCGCTCGTGCGTGACGTTTTCGTGGCCGGTCGCCGCGTCGTGGCCGAGGGCCGACACCCGCTGCGCGACACGGCCGCAACGGCCTACGCGGCGACGCTGCGCCGCCTGCTGTCGGACTGAGCACCGCGCACCAGTGCGGCGCCGGCGGCGATCACGTCGCTGAGCACGCCCGCGGCGGTGATGTCGGGGCCGGCGCCGGGGCCGCCCAGCCAGAGCGGCCGCTCGTGCTGCAGCTCGGTCTCGATGCGCACCAGGTTCTGTCCGGCCGGCAGCGTCGCGAAGGGCGAGGTCGCGTCCAGCTCGCGCAGCGCGATGCGCGCGCCGTGGCCGTCGACTTCGGCCAGGATGGCCCAGCGTTTTCCCACCGCTTTCGCCGCGGCGATGCGCGCCGCCCAGCGCGCGTCCTCGACCTCGAGATGGGCGGACCAGTCGCACGGATGCTCGGCCGCGCAGTCGGCGAAGGGCGTCACCGTCACGTCGTGCGGCTCGATCGCGAAGCCGGCCTCGCGCGCCAGTACCAGCAGCTTGCGCAAGAGGTCGTCGGCGCGCAGGTCTTCGCCGGCGTCCGGCTCGGTGTAGCCGAGCGACTGCGCTTCAGCGAGCGCTGCCGAGAAGCGCTGCCCGCCGTGCAGGCGCTCGAGCAGGAAGCTCAGCGAGCCGGACAGCACGCCCTGAATGGCGCGCACGCCTTCGCCGCGCAGCGCCAGGTCGCGCAGTGGCCCAAGGATCGGAATGGCCGCGCCGACCGTCGTTTCGAAGCGGTAGGGCGCGCCACCGGCCGCCGCGGCGCGCTGGATCTGCCGGTAGAAGCTCAGCTCGCGGGCGTTGGCGCGCTTGTTGGCCGTGGCGATGCCGATCCCGCTCGCCAACCACTCGGGGTAGCGCGCGGCGATCGCGTCGCTGGCCGTGCAGTCGACCACCAGTGCCGGGGCCTGCCGCGGCGACTGCAGGTGGGTGAACAGGGCGTCGATCTCGTCCTCGCGGCGCGGTCGCAGCGCGGCCTCAAGGCCCGCGGGCGCGAGGCCTTCGAGGTCGTAGGCGAAGCCGCGGCGGTCAAACGCCG
>JBOFQO010000147.1:0-2349 GCA_051660925.1 Silanimonas sp.
CTGGTCAAGGACGTGCGCCCGAGCAGTCAGGCGTCGACCCTGCTCACCAAGCTGCAGGTGCCGCTGCTGCGCGTCGCGCTCTCTGACAAGCGCTTCTTCAACGACAGCCACCACCCCGCGCGGCAGATGCTCAACGCCGTCGCCGAGACCGGCGCCTACTGGCTCGGCGACGACGATGCAGACGGCGCGCTGGTCGGGAAGATGCAAGGCCTGGTCGACCGCACGCTGCGCGATTTCGACGGCGACATGTCGCTGTTCGAGTCGCTGCTGAAGGACCTGTCCTCGCACCTGCAGACCATCGCCCGCAAGGCGGAAGTGGCCGAGCGTCGCCACGTCGAAGCCGCGCGCGGCAGAGAGCGGCTCGCGCAGGCCCGTGACCGCGCCGCCGATGCGGTCAAGGCGATCACCGAGGGCAGCGAGCTGCCGGTGTTCACACGCACGCTGTTGAACCAGGCGTGGACCGACGTGATGGCGCTCACCTCGCTGCGCCACGGCGAGGAGTCGTCGATCTGGAAGCAGCACCTCGACACGGCGCGGAAGCTCGTCGACCTCGCCCGACCGGGCGCCGCTGCGGCCGCGGAAGCCGACGTGCCGGTGCTGCAAAAGGAAGTCGCCGAATCACTACGACAGGTCGGCTACCACGAGGCGGAATCGGATGCGATCGCCAAGCGCCTGATCGCGCCGGCCACCGAGGCCGCCGCCGACGACGTGGCCAGCCGCACCGAGCTGCTGATGCGGATGAAGTCGGCCAGCCGCCTCGGCACCGTCGAGAAGCCGCCGAAGCCGAAGGCCGAGCAACTCACGCCTGAGGTCATGGCGCGCGTCGCGCAGATCAAGACGTTGGCGTTCGGCACCTGGTTCGAGTTCACGACCAACGCGCAGGGCGACCGCGTGCGCCGCCGCCTGTCGTGGTACTCGCCGGTGAGCGGCACGGCGATGTTCGTCAACCATCGCGGCCAGAAGATCGGCGATACCAGCATCGAGCACCTCGCCATCCAGATGGCCAATGGCCAAGCGCGCCTCATCGAGGAGGATGCGAAGACCAGCCTGCTCGACCGCGCCTGGGGGGCGGTGATGAAGACGCTCTCCGGCTTCGGCGGCAGCAAGCCCAAGGAGGCCGTGGCATGACCGGCCCGCACAGCGAATACCGCCGCGCCAAGCGCCGCCGCGCCACGCACGACATCGCGGTGATCGACAACATGACCGAACAGGTCGTCGGCAAGATCGGCAACCTGTCGGAGTCCGGCGTGCTGCTGATCCTCGGCGCACCGCCCACCGCGGACGCGCTGTACCAGTTCCGCTTCGACCTGCCGATGGGCGGCGGACGCCCGCTCGAAGTCGAAGTCGGCGCACACGAGCTGTGGCAGGACGACGCCGCCGCGCCCGGGCAAGTGTGGGCCGGCTTCCGCTTCATCGACGTGGCCGCGAACTCGCTGGAGCACATCCGCCAATGGGTCGAGCAGCCCGGCAGCGACTACGTCTGAGGCCTTCGCGATGATCGTCGGCGGCATGGATGCCCGCCCTCCCGCCGAGCGAGCGCGCGGCTTCTGCCTGCGATTGAGCGCCGCATTGGCGCTGCTGCTGTCGGCCTGCAGCGGGCCGGACACGACCTCGCGCGAGCAGTGGGCGGTGTTCGGCACCGCTGCGGAACTCCAGCTGCCCTTGAGCACGCCCGAGGCGACGCGCGTCGAGGCCGCCCATCAGCTCGCCACGCACTGGCAGAGGCGCGAGGACGAGTGGCACCCGTGGGAACCCTCGGCGCTCACCGCGTTCAACGCCGTGCTGGCCACGCAGGGCGAGGCCACGGCGCCGCTCGCGCTGCGCCCGCTGATCGAACGCAGCCGGCCGCTGGTCGACGCGAGCGGGGGACTTTTCGACCCTGGCATCGGCCGGCTGGTCGCGGCCTGGGGCTTCCACACCAGCGACTACCCGATCCGCACGCCGGCACCCGACGACGCGACGCTCGCCGCCTGGGCCGCGCGCCCCGATTCGCTGCGCGACCTGCGATGCGACGCGGCATGGCGATGCCGCAGCGCCGCGCCCGCGCTGCAGCTCGACTTCAACGCCGTGGCGGAAGGACTCGCGCTGGAGGAAGGCGCAGCGCTGCTGCGCGCAACCGGCATCGAGCACGCACTGCTGAACCTCGGCGGCGACGTGCTCGCGCTTGGCGACAACGACGGCGCGCCGTGGCGCGTCGGCCTCGATGGCGGCGACGGCGGCGTGCTCGGCGGCGTGCAACTGCGCGGCGGCGAGGCCTTCATGAGCTCCGGCCGCTACGCGAAGTACCGCGAGGCGCCGGACGGCGAACGCTGGCCGCACGTGCTCGACCCGCGCAGCGGGCGCCCCGCA
>JBOFQO010000148.1:0-9303 GCA_051660925.1 Silanimonas sp.
GTCGACTTGCCGCAGCCCGAGGGGCCGATCAGCGCGGTGACGCGCTTTTCCGGCACCACCAGGTTGATGTCCTTCAGCGCGCGGTAGTCGCCGTAGAAGAAGTTGAGGTTCTTCGCGACCAGCTTGGCCGGCGCGGCCGAGGCGGGCTCGCCACCGGCGACGGCGGTCTGCAGGGCGATCGGGGCATTAGTCATGGGCGATCTTCTTGCGCAGCAGGAGGGTGCGGGCCGTGATGCTGACCAGCAGGACGAAGCAGGTGATGAGGAAGGCGCCGGCCCAGGCCAGCAACTGCCAGTTCTCGAACGGGCTCATCGCAAACTGGTAAACCGTGACCGGTAGGTTGGCCATCGGCTCGCCGAGGTCGAGGTTCCAGAAGCTGTTGTTGAACGCGGTGAACAGCAGCGGGGCGGTCTCGCCGGAGATGCGCGCGAGGCCGAGCATCACGCCGGTGAGAATGCCCGACAGCGCCGCGCGGTAGAGCACATGCACGGTGACCTTCCACTGTGGGATGCCGAGCGACAGCGCGGCCTCGCGCATTTGCGCCGGCACCAGTCGCAGCATTTCATCGGTGGTACGCACCACCACCGGCAGCACGATGAAGCCCAGCGCGACGGCACCGGCGATGGCCGAGAAGCCGGAGATGCCAATCAGCCAGTCGGCGACACCTGCGAGCCAGCCCTGCTGGCCGGCGTCGGTCGACTGGATGGCGGACGCCACCTGCCGCGGCGTGCCGATCAGCACCATGTAGACGAACAGGCCGAGCACGATCGAGGGCGCCGACAGCAGGATGTCATTGACGAAGCGGATGACGCTGCCGATCTTGCGGAAATTGGCGTACTCGGCGAGGTAGGTGCCGGCGGCGATGCCGACCGGGGCGGCCATCAACACGGCCAGCACGCACATCACGATGCTGCCGACGATGGCGTTGAGTAGGCCGCCCACGCCGATCTCGGCGCCCGGTGGCGGCGTCATCTCGGTGAACATCGCCAGGCTGAGGCCGTCGATGCCCTTCGAGAGCGTCGTGAACAGGATCCACACCAGGAAGAACAGGCCGACCAGCGCGGCCGTGCCGGACAGCACGAGGGCGAGGCCGTTGGCGATGCGGCGGCGCTGGAACAGGCGCTCGGAGACGGCAGCGTCCATCACTTGCCCTCCCGGCGCTGCAGGCTCATCAGCATCAGCTTGGCGATGCTGAGCACGACGAAGGTCACGATGAAGAGCACGAAGCCGAGCGCCAGCAGCGAGCTGCGGTGCAGGTCAGCGAAGGCCTCACCGAATTCGTTGGCGATGGTGGCGGCGATCGAGCTCGAGGGTTCGAGCAGGTTGGCGAGGCGGTTGGCGTTGCCGAGAACGAAGGTGACCGCCATGGTCTCGCCGAGCGCGCGGCCGAGGCCGAGGAAGATGCCGCCGATCACCGCCGAGCGGGTGTAGGGCAGCACGATGTCCCAGACCACTTCGAACGTCGTCGAGCCGAGCGCGTAGGCCGACTCCTTCAGGCGCGTCGGCACGGTGAGGAACACCTCGCGCATCACCGAGGCGATGAACGGGATGATCATGATCGACAGCACGAGGCCGGCGGTGAGCATGCCGATGCCGATCGGCGGGCCGTCGAACCACGAACCGACGATGGGCAGTTGGCTGCCGTACTCGCTCAGAGACGGGTAGACGTACTCGGCCAGGAAGGGCACCAGCACGAACAGGCCCCACATGCCGTAGATGATCGACGGGATGCCGGCGAGCAGCTCGATGGCGGTGGCCACCGGGCCGCGCAGCCAGGTCGGGGCGACTTCGGTGAGGAACAGCGCGATACCGAAGCTGATCGGCACGGCGATCAGCAGGGCGATGCCGGCGGTGATCAGGGTGCCGACGATGGGCGCGAGGCCACCGAATACCAGGTTGCCCGGGTCCCAGTTGTCCGAGGTGAGGAAGCTCCAGCCGTACGTGCCGATGGCCTCACGGCCGCCCCAGGCCATGGTCAGCGCGGCGCCGATCAGGCTGATCAGCACGAAGAAGCCGGCAGCCGCGACGGTCCAGCGGAACAGGCGGTCGGCCCGGGCATCGCCGCGGGCCAAGTGGTCGAGTTGGGACGTGGCGGGCGCCATCAGGATTCGTACCGGACAATCGCACCAAGGGAGGGCAAGACGCCCGCGCCGGTGGAAGGCGCGGGCGGGGATTCACACACGGTGAAGGCCCCGCACGGGGCTGATTGTAGCGGTGTTCAGTAAGCGAAGTTCTGCGCCCAGTAGGCCTCGACCTGGGCCACGAGCGGGTCCGGCAGCGGCACGTAACCCAGCTCTTCGGCGCGGGCGTCGCCGTTGGCGTAGCCCCACTTGAAGAATTCGAGCGCGGCCTTGGCCTTGGCCGGGTTCGACGGCGCCTTGCTGAGCAGGATGAAGTTCGTCGCCGCGATCGGCCACGCGTCCGGGCCCGGCGCGTTCGTGATCAGCAGGTTGAAGTCCTGCGCATTGGCCCAGTCGGCGCTGGCGGCAGCGGCCTGGAAGCTGGCGATGCTCGGGGCCACCCAGTTGCCGGCGGCGTTCTGCAGGCTGACCGTGGTCAGGTTGTTCTGCAGCGCGTAGCTGAGCTCGACGTAGCCGATCGCGCCGCTGAGCTGCTTGGTGTAGGCCGCGACGCCCTCATTGCCCTTGCCGCCGACGCCGAGCGGCCACTTCACCGCGGTGGCGGCCTGGCCGACCGTTTCCGTCCACGCCGGGCTGACCTGGCCCAGGTAGTTGACGAAGTTGAAGGTCGTGCCCGAGCCGTCCGAGCGGTAGACGACTTTGATGTCGGCTTCCGGCAGCGTCGTGCCCGGGTTGATCTCGACGATGGCCGGGTCGTTCCACGTCGTGACCTTGCCGAGGTAGATGTCCGCCAACAGCGGGCCGGTCAGGCGCAGCTGGTTGGCGCTCAGGCCTTCGACGTTGACCACCGGCACCACACCGCCGACGACCGAGGGGAACTGGCCAAGGTTCGCGGCTGCCAGCTCCTCGGGGCTCAGCGGCGCGTCGGTCGAACCGAAGTCGACCGTGCCCGCCTTGGCCTGGGCGATGCCGCCGCCCGAGCCGATCGACTGGTAGTTCACGCGGTTGCCGCTGGCCGTCGCGTACTCGCTCGACCACTTCGACAGCAGCGGGAACACGAACGACGCGCCCGCGCCGGTGACGTCGATGGTCGCGGGCTGCGCAGGGGCCGGCGCGGCGTCGCCGTTCGCGGCGGGGGCGTCGGACGAGCCGCCGCAGGCGGCGAGCAGGCTCGCGGCACCGAGGGCCAGGGTGGTGCGCAGCAGGGACGAGGTCATGGTCAGGCTCGGTCGTTCGGGTTTGGGGTGTCGAATGATGCCGCAGGCGCCGGGCATGAGACCGGCGCCTGCGGCGAGGTGCGGAATGGTGGCGGATCAGCGCTTCAGCTTCTCGCCCCAATAGGCCTTGACGCGCTCGACCAGGGCATCCGGCAGCGGCACATAGCCGAGGCTCTCCGCCGAGGCGTCGCCGTTGGCGTAGGCCCAGTCGAAGTACTTCAGCGTGGCGGCGGCCTTGGCGGCGTCGCGCGGGACGAGCGGCACGAGGATGAAATTCGTCGCGGCGATCGGCCAGCTGGCTTCGCCCGGCGCATTGGTGATCACCAGGTTGAAGTCCTGCGCGCTCGCCCAGTTGGCGCTGTCGGCCGCGGCGCGGAAGCTGGCGATGCTCGGCTGCACCCACTGGCCGGCGGCGTTCTGCATCGCCGCGTAGGTCAGGTTGTTGGTGGTGGCGTAGCTGAGCTCGACGTAGCCGATCGAGCCCTGCAGCTGCTTGACATAGGCGGAAACGCCCTCGTTGCCGCGGCCGCCGAAGCCGGTGGGCCAGCGCACGGCCGTGCCGAAGCCGACCCTCTGCTTCCACTCCGGGCTGATCTGCGACAAGTAGTGCACGAAGTTGTAGGTCGTGCCGGAACCGTCCGAGCGGTACACGACGCGGATCGCCGTCGCCGGCAGCGTGACGCCCGGATTGAGCGCGGCGATCTTCGGGTCGTTCCAGGTGCGGATCTTGCCGAGATAGATCTCGGCAATGACCGGGCCGGTGAGGCGCAGCTGGCCGGAGCTGATGCCGCGCAGATTGACCACCGGCACGACGCCGCCGATCACCGACGGGAACTGCGCGAGCTTGCTCTGGGCAAGGTCAGCGGGGCTCAGTGGGGCGTCGGTCGAGCCGAAGTCGACGGTGCCGGCCTTGGCCTGAGCGATGCCGCCGCCCGAGCCGATGGATTGGTAGTTGACCTTGCCGAGACCGGCGGTCGAATACTCACTCGACCACTTCGACATCACGGGGAACACGAAGGACGCGCCAGCGCCGGTGATGTCCTGGGCCTGCGCGGCGAGGGCCGAGAGGGCGATCAGGCCGGTGGCCGCGATCCGGGAAAAAGTCTTCAGATTCACTGGGTTCTCCGATGGGCCAGCGCCTCGCGGCGGCCGGCCGGCAGTATGTGTCAGCTCTATGACAGTGCGATGACGCGCCCGGGGGCTGGCCCCGGGCGGCGGTGGGAGGGGTCAGATGGCGATCTGGCCGCGCAGCTCGACGATGTTCGGGTTGTTGTTGATCAGCACGCCCGACTGGACGCGGCTGCTGTCCAGCATCACGTAGTTCATCGACAGCCGGAAGTTGGAGCGGATGTACCAGTTCACGCCGACCGTCCACGAATCCTGCTGGCCGCCGAGAAGGGCGCCGTCGTTGGCATCGAGCTTGTCGTAGCGCGCGGCCAGCTGCCACAGGCCCTTGATCGGGTCGTTGGGAACGGCGGTGGTATAGACGCCGCCGCGATAGCCGAACTTGTCTTCGCTCAGGGTGTACAGGCCCGACACATACCAGCCGTCGCTCTCGTAGTCGGGACGCCCGTTCGTGCGACTGACCGTCTGGCGCATGTACTCGCCCATCACCTTGAACGGGCCGTTGAAGTACATGGCTTCAAGGCCAGCGATCTGCACTCGGTCGGCGTCGGCCAGAGACACCGAGATCGTGTTGAGGTTGCCCGGCGAGGCGTTGTCGTTCAGCGCGATGTCGGCCTGCGGGCGGAGGCCCAGGCTGTAGCGGTCCTGCACCGTGTCGTGGTCGACGAACGAGGCGCCGAAGTGCAGCACTTCACCCGCCTCAAGCTCGACGATCGGGGCCCAGGTGAAGCGGGCGCCGTAGCCGTTGCCCACGCGCTGGTTGACATTGATCTCGCGGGTGAACCAGGTGCCGGTGGCGGTGATGCTCGGCGTGGCGTACTGGATCTCGGCGCCGACGCGGCGGGCGACGCCGAAGGCGTTGGTGATCATCGCCTTCGAGATGAATTCGTTGTTGCGGGTCGAGGTCAGCTCTTCCAGCGAGTTCGGCTGCTTGAACTGGCCGACACGGTAGGTCCAGTCGGCATTGACGCGACCGCGGTAGTTCACGTCCAGCCAGCGGCCGTTGCGACCGGCGCCGCGCGAACCGACCAGGTCATAGCCAATCTGCCACTCGCCACCGTTGGCCATGCGGCCGCGGAAGATCATCTCGCCGCGACGCACCTGGCCGCGGTTGGTCAGGGTGTTGGCGGCGATCTGGGAGGCCGTCAGGGCCAGGCCGTCGGCACGGCTGAAGTCGTTCGAGTAGTGGTAGTTGTCGAAGTGGATCAGGCCGTCGAAATAGATCTCGGTGTCGCCGATCACGTCGATGGGGACCTCGGCCACCGCCGGCGTGGCGAGGGCGGCGGCGAGGGAGGCGGCAAGCAGGGAGCGTGCGAAGCGCATGGCGGCGGGCACCGTTGGGAAGGTGCCCGCAGCCTATGGATGAGACGTGACACTAATATTGCACTTGACACGAAATCGTTACCTCTGAGTCATCCTGGGGTCACAGCCATGTCATCTGCCACCCGCTCGGGGGGCTAGACTGGTCCGCTGTGTCGATCGGAGCGACTCGGGAGAGCACCATGGTGGGAGTAGAGGAAGGCACGACCAGCATTCTCGTCGCCGAAGACGACGGCAGCATCCGCGCCGTGCTGAATGCCACCCTGCGATCGGCCGGGTACCGGGTCTTGGAAGCCGACAACGGCGTCGCCGCATTCGCGCTGGCGCTGGCGCACCTGCCTTCGCTGGTGCTCTCCGACGTGCTGATGCCCGGCGGCAACGGCCAGGACCTCCTGGCCGCCCTCCGCGCCGACCCGCGTACCGCCGACCTGCCGTTCGTCTTCCTCACCGGCCTTGACGAACGCCAAGCCGTGCGCGAAGGCATGAACCTCGGCGCCGACGATTACCTCACCAAGCCCTTCCGTCCCACGGAGCTGCTGTCGCTGGTGCAGGCGCAGCTGCGGCGTTCGGCGAGGCGCACCGAAGTGCGGCGCCAGCTTGAGGCGGAAGCGCAGAAGCTTCGCGAGTTCGACTCCATCACCGGCCTGCCCAACCGCGTGCATTTCCTCGGCCAGCTCGCCCGCGTGACCGACGGGACGTCCAGCGCCATCCTCGCCAGCATCGCGCTCGGGCAGCTGCCGGTGCTGCGCCAATCGCTCGGGCAGGGGCCGGCCGACGAAGTGATGCGCGAAGGCGCCAACCGTCTGCTGGGAAGCGTGCGCGCGCGCCTCGGCAGCCACGCCGTGCTGGCGCGCGCTGGCGAACACCGCTTCGCTCTCGCGATGAAGGGTGCGGAGGACGAAACGCGCATTGAAGCGCTGCTGCGCGACGTGCTCGCACCGCTCGCGCAGCCGATGGAAATCAACGGACGGCGCCTGTTTTTCGACGCGTCGGTGGGCGTCGCTGTGTTTCCGCGCGACGGCGACACGCCCGATGCCCTGCTCGATCATGCGGAGACGGCCGAGCCGTCCACCGCGCCGGGCGGCACCGTCGCGTTCTACTCGGCCGAGAACAGCGCCGCACGCGGCCGCCGCGTGCGCTTGCTGCAAGACCTGCGGCTGGCGATGGAGCGGGGCGAGCTGAGCCTCGCCTTCCAGCCACAGCTCGCACTGGCTGGCGAGCGGCTGGTCGGCTTCGAGGCCCTGCTGCGCTGGTACCACGCCGAGCTCGGTCAGGTGGCACCGTCCGAATTCATCCCGCTGGCGGAGGAGTCCGGCCTGATCCTGCCGATCGGCAGCTGGGTGCTGCGCGAAGCCGTCCGCCAGCTCAAGGGCTGGCGCGAGGAAGGCCTCGACGTTGCCCGCGTCGCCGTCAACCTGTCGCCGCGGCAGTTTGAAGACCCGGGCCTCGTCGATGGCGTTCGGGCGGTGCTGGACGAGGCCTGCCTTCCGCGCGGCTCGCTTGAACTCGAGATCACCGAGAGCGCGGCCTTGCACGACCCGGACCGCGCCATCGCGCTGATGTCGAAGCTGCGCGATCTCGGCGTCGCGCTGGCGTTGGACGACTTCGGCACTGGCTACTCGAACCTCTCGCAGCTGAAGCGCCTGCCGGTCGACGTCATCAAGATCGACCAGCTGTTCGTGCGGCAGATCGTCCGTGACGGCGGCGATGCGGCGATCGTGCGCGCCGTCGCGGCCCTGGCTCACGGCTTCGGGCTGAAGGTCGTGGCCGAGGGCGTTGAGGCGCCGTCGCAGGTCATCAAGTTGGCGCAGCTCGGCTGCGACATCTGCCAGGGCTACCACTACGGCGCGCCGATGGCCGCGAACGCCGTGGCGGGCTGGATGATGGAGCGTGGCTTCGCCTAGGCGGTCGCGTCGGTCTTGTCCTTGAAGCGGCAGAGGTCGCGCACCGGGCAGGCGCCGCACAGCGGCTTGCGCGCCTTGCAGACGTAGCGGCCGTGCAGGATCAGCCAGTGGTGCGCGTCTTGGCGGAACTCGGCCGGCACGACCTTCAGCAGCGTCGCTTCCACGGCGTCGACGGTCTTGCCGGGAGCAAGGCCGGTACGGTTCGAGACGCGAAAGATGTGGGTGTCGACGGCGATCGTGGGCTCGCCGAACGCGGTGTTGAGCACGACGTTGGCCGTCTTGCGTCCGACGCCGGGCAGGGCTTCCAGCGACTCGCGATCGCGCGGCACCTCGCCGCCGTGCTGCTCGACGAGGATCCGGCAGGTGGCGACCAGGTTCGCGGCCTTCGCGTTGTACAGGCCGATCGTGTTGATGTAGCCCTTCAGCCCGGCCTCGCCGAGCGCGAGGATGCCGGTGGGCGTGTTCGCCACCGGGAAGAGTTTTCGCGTGGCCTTGTTCACCCCGACGTCGGTGGCCTGCGCCGAGAGCAGTACGGCGGCGAGCAGTTCGAACGGCGTCGAGTACTCAAGCTCGGTGGTCGGGTGCGGGTTCAGCTCGCGCAGGCGGCGGAAGAACTCGGTGCGGTCGGCGGGCTTCATCGCGGGCACGTCAGGGTTCCTTGTGCAGACGGGAGGTGCGCGCGGCCCGCCAGTGCTGTCGCGCGGCGATCAGCAGGGCGAGCAGGAAGAAGGCGCCGACCGGCAGTGTCGCCAGCAGGAAGCCGCGATAGCCCGGCAGCAGCCTGGTTTCGAGCCACGGCAGGCCGAGTAGGGCGCCAGCACCGGCGAACAGCGTGCCTTGCCCGATCGCTTCGCGCAGCCCGCCGAGGACCAGCAGCACCAGCAGGAAGCCCACACCGACCGCGAAGCCATCGAGCGCCGCGCGGGCCGAATCGTGGCGCGAGGCGAAGGCCTCGGCGCGACCGAGCAGGGCGCAGTTGGTCACGATCAGCGGAATGAACAGTCCAAGCACGCCGTGCAGTGCCGGCAGGTACGCGCGCATCGCCAGCTCGATCGCGGTGACCACGCAAGCGATGACGGTGACGAACACCGGGATGCGCACGTCGCGGCCGGTGGCGCGACGCAGCGCGGCGATGCAGGCATTGGTGGCGGTGAGCGCCAGTACCGTCGCGAGCCCTAAGCCCAGCGCGGAGACCAACGAGTTGCTGACGGCGAGCAGCGGGCACAGGCCGAGCAGCTGCACCAGCGCGACGTTGCCGCTGGACAGGCCGTACTCGAGGATCGTGCGCGGCGTCGGCGCGCTGCTCATCGCGATTCCTCTGGAGCTGGCGCATCGCGGAAGCCCAGCGTCGCGCCGGGCGGCGCGGCGGCCAGTTCGTCGCCGTGGACCTCGACGAACTGCAGTGCGCGGCGCACCGCGCCAACGACGGCGCGTGGCGTGATCGTCGCGCCCGCGAGCTGGTCGAACTCGCCGCCGTCACGGCGCACGCGCCAGGCGTCCGCGGTCGGGTCGCGCAGCGAGCGGCCGTCGAAGCCAGTGATCCACGGCCCGCGCTCGATCTCGATGGGGTCGCCGAGGCCCGGCGTGTCGCGATGTTCGAGCACGCGCACGCCGATCACCTTGCCGCGCGCGTCAACGCCGACGAGCAGGCGGATG
>JBOFQO010000149.1:0-8848 GCA_051660925.1 Silanimonas sp.
TGTCCTGCAGGAACAGGCCGAGGCTGTCGAGTTCCCACACCGCCGCGGTGTCGTCCAGCGTGAAGCCGGCCGACGGTGTGCGCAGCAGATAGCTCGAATAGCGGCCGGCGTCGAAGTTGGCAAGGCTGGTGAAACCGTAATTGCCGAGCGAGCTTTCGAGGAACAGGTTGTAGATGTCGTTAGCCTCGTAGTCGAAGCCGCCGCGCACGGTGTGATCGCCGACGTACCACGTCACGCCGCCGTAGGCGTTCCAGGTCTCGGTCTCCAGAAGGTTGGCGTGGCGGAACTGCTCGGTGCCGAGCGCGATCTGCCCGGCGCCAGTGCTGATCTGCACCTGCGGCAGGCGCGAGAACGGCTCCGGCTGCGCGAGGAACTCGCGATGGCTCAGCTTGAACTCGGTCGAGACGCTGTCGCTCCAGTCACTGAACAGTTGGCCGACCACGCTCTCGAAGGCATTGACGCGGTTGAACCACGCGCTCGACAGCGACAGGCGATTGCCGCCGAGGCGCGCCAGATCGATCTGGTTCTGCTCGGTCTTGGTGTAGCGCAGGCTGGCACGGTGGAAGTCGGTGATGTTCCAGTCCAGCTTGATGAGCTGTTCTTCCACCGTGTTGTCGAGCGCTGCTGCACCGATGCCGCCGGCGTCGACGCCATAGCGCGACTGCGCGATGCGAACCGCTTCCTGACCCTGCGCCGTCGTGACGCCGACCAGCGAACCGAGATCCGGCGCCGGCGAGGTGCGCTTGAACTCCTCGTAGCCGGCGAAGAAGAACAGGCGATCCTTGATGATCGGGCCGCCGACCGTCACGCCCTGCGTGTACTGCTCCTCGAACGGGCGGAAGACCACGCCGCGATCGTCGCGCTCGCGACCCCAGTCGCCATCGCGGAAGACGTAGTAGACGCTGCCCTTGAACTCGTTGGTGCCGGACTTGGTGACAGCGTTGATGCCGGCGCCGGTGTAGCCCTTCTGGGTGGTGTCGTACTGCGAGATCGCGACGTTGATCTCCTCGATCGCCTCCATCGACACCGGCTGGCGCAGCAGCGGCAGGTTGTTGGCCTGCAGGCCGAAGGTGTCGTTGACGGTGACGCCGTCGATGGTGATCTGGTTGAAGCGATTGTTCTGGCCCAGCGCGGAAATCGAGCCAAACTGCTTGTCGGCCTGCGCGATGCGCGGATCGAGGCGGGCGAAGTCCTGGATCGAACGCTCGATGGTCGGCAGCGACTCGATGCGCTCGTTGGTGATCAGCGTGCCGGCGCCCATCGCGTCGGGCGAAAACACCGGCGAGCCGGCGGCGGCGGTGACGTTCACCGCATCCAGAGTCGTCGCCGCTTCGAGCGATGCGTCGACGGTCTCGGTCTGCGCCAGCTTCAGGAAGACGTTCTCGACGGTCTCCGACTGGCCGTCCTTCGTGATCGTGACGGTGTATGGGCCACCGACGCGCAGGCCGCGCGCCGCGTAGCGGCCCTGGGCATCGGTCGTGGCTTGGGCCACGGTGCCGGAGGGCTCGTGGCGGATCGTCACCTGAGCGCCAACGACGGCCGCGCTGCCCTCAGCGCTGATGCGGCCCGCGAGGTTCGCGGTGGTGTTCTGGGCATGAACACTGCCGGCAGAGAGGGCCAGCAGTAGGGCAAGCGCCAACGGGTGACGTGCGATGGTCAGACCGGTCATCGGGATTCTCATTGGGGCGGGGGGCCGGCAAAGACGCCGGATCGGCGCGCACCGTACCCGTTTCGCATGACCGTCACAATCGTATTCAGGCGGCCATGAAGCCATCCGTCGCGGTGGTGCCCGGGGCGGGACTCGAACCCGCATGGCCTCGCGGCCGAGGGATTTTAAGTCCCCTGTGTCTACCGGTTTCACCACCCGGGCATGCGGCGATCATACGTGCCGGCCCGGGGGTCCGCCGCGGGCAAAAAAAAACCGCGCGATGCGCGGTTTGGGTGCGATGGAGGCCTGGGTCGGAATTGAACCGGCGTACGCGGATTTGCAGTCCGCTGCATAACCACTCTGCCACCAGGCCGGTGACGCGAAGACCCCGGCGCCTGCCGGAGGCTGAAAAAACAAGACCTCGGCGAGCCGAGGTCTTGGGAAATCGTGGAGCGGGAAACGAGACTCGAACTCGCGACCCCGACCTTGGCAAGGTCGTGCTCTACCAACTGAGCTATTCCCGCACCGGAGACGCGCATTATGGTGATTCCGACGACGATGTCAACACCGTGACGGCTTTCGGCGGGGTTCGGCGCGTCGTGGTTCAGCGCGCCTCGCGCGAGAACGAGGGCCATGCGGCCCGCAGGTAGTCGGCGCCGGACCACAGCGTCAACGCGGCCGCCAGAGCCAGCAGCCACTCGCCCAGCGCCTGGGCCGGCAGCGGCGGCAGGTAAGGCCCGAGCCACAAGCTGGGGCCGATCAACAGGGCGACGATGGCCACCATCTGCACGATGGTCTTGATCTTGCCGACCCAGGCCACGGCCACCGCACCGCGCGCGCCAATCTCGGCCATCCATTCACGCAGGGCCGAGATGGTGATCTCGCGGCCGACGATGACGCCCGACAGCAACGTCAACCAGATGGTCGGATGCGCCTGCACGACGATGAAGAGCGCCGCCGTGACGGCCAACTTGTCGGCCACCGGGTCGAGGAAGGCGCCGAAGGACGAGAACATGTTGAAGCGACGTGCGATCCAGCCATCAAGCCAGTCGGTGAGCGCGCCGACGGTAAAGATCAGCGCCGCCCAGAAGCGCGCGTTCTCGATCGGCGAATAGAACACCAGCACCATCACCGGGATCAGGACGATGCGGAACAGCGTGAGCGCGGTGGGGATCGTCAGCGTCAAGTCGTGGCTCCTGGGCCGCCCTCGTCGGGCAGGCCATGCAGGAAAGCATAGATGCGCGAGGCGAGCGCCGCACTGACGCCCTCAGCACGGGCAATCTCCTCGATGCCGGCCTCCTTCAGTCCCTTGAGTCCGCCGAAGTGCTTGAGCAGGGCCTGGCGACGCCTCGGTCCGACGCCGGGGATGTCCTCCAGCCGGCTGGTATCGCGCGCTTTCGCACGCCGCTTGCGATGCCCGGTGATGGCGAAGCGGTGGGCTTCATCGCGGGCCTGCTGCACCAGCTGCAGGCCGGGCGACGCCGCACCGGGCCGCAGCTCGCGGCCGTCGGGGAACACCAGGCGCTCGTCGCCGGCCTTGCGCGCCTCGCCCTTGGCCACACCGATCACCGCTACGCCCTGCACGTCGAGTTCGGCAAGCACGTCGAGCGCCTGGCGCAGTTGGCCCATCCCGCCGTCGATCAGCAGCAGGTCGGGCAGCACGCCCTCGTCCACCCCGCGCTTGAAGCGCCGCATCAGCGCCTGACGCATGGCTGCGTAATCGTCGCCGGGCTCGATGCCGGCGATGTTGAAACGCCGGTATTGAGCGGTGATCGCGCCTTCCGGGCCAAAAACGACGTTGCTGGCCACGGTGGCCTCGCCCATCGTGTGGCTGATATCGAAGCACTCGATGCGGCGCGGCGGCGCGGCCAGCCCGAGCAGCTGCTGCAGGTCGTCGAGGCGCGACTGCTGACTGGCACGCGTCGCCTGTTCGGTTGCGAGCGCGAGTTGCGCGTTGCGGATCGCCATCTCGAGGTAGCGCGAGCGGTCACCGCGGACGCTGGCCTTGATCTCCACCGGGTGGCCCGCCTGTCCGGCGAGCGCGGCCTCCAGCGTCTCGGTGTCGTCGAGCGCGTGGCTCAGCACCATTTCGCGCGGGGGCTTGCGCTCGGCGTAGTGCTGGGTGACGAAGGCCTCGAGGATGTCGGATTCGGCCACGTCGCGATCGATGCGCAGCGGGTGCGCGGCCGTACCGAGGTTCACGCCGTCGCGGAAGCTCAGCACCATCACCACCGCGATCCCGGCCTGCTGCACGCAGGCAATGACGTCGAGGTCCGGGCGGTCGCCATCGACGTACTGCCGGGCCTGCACCTTGCGGATCGCGGCGATCTGGTCGCGAAAGCCCGCCGCGCGCTCGAAGTCCAGCGTGGCACTGGCGCGCTCCATCGACTGCCCGAGCTCGCCGACCACCTCGTCACTGCGGCCGTCGAGGAACAGGCCGACGCGACGCACGGCGTCGGCATAGTCGGCCTCGGCGACCAAGCCGACGCAGGGCGCGCTGCAGCGGCCGATCTGGTGCTGCAGGCAGGGCCGCGTGCGATTGCGGAACACGCTGTCTTCGCAGCTGCGCAGCCGGAACAGCTTGAACATCAGGTCCATGGTCTCGCGCACGGCGAGCGCGCCGGTGTACGGCCCGAAATAGCGCCCCGGCTGTCCGCGCGCGCCGCGGTGGTAGGCCAGCCGCGGCCAGGCCTCCTGCGTCAGCAGCACGTAGGGGTAGCTCTTGTCGTCGCGCATCAGAATGTTGAAGCGCGGCTTCAAGGCCTTGATGAGCTGGTTCTCGAGGATCAGCGCCTCGCTGGCGGTGCGCGTCACCGTCGTCTCGATGCGCGCAATGCGCGACACCATCATCGCGATGCGGGGCGCATGCTGCTTCGTGAAGTAGCTGCCCACCCGCTTTTTCAGCGAGGCGGCCTTGCCCACGTAGAGCACGCCGCCCTCGGCGTCGAACATCCGGTAGACGCCAGGCGCGGTGGTCAGCCCGCGGACAAAAGCGCGCGGGTCAAAGGGCTCAGGGGTTGCGGCGCTCGGCGCGGCGCCGGGGGCTGCCGCTGCGCCGGAAGGCGCGGCGCTCATTCGCCGACCGGCAGCCGGTGCATCTCGCCACTGTGGCTGTCGAAACGCCACACCAGGTGGTTGCCGGCATCGGCGATCCACAGCTGGGCCTGCCAGGCGGCGAGCGCCGACGGACGATGCAGCGCCGTGGGCAGGGTGACGGTCGTCAGCGCCTGATTACGGATCACCCAGCGACGCAGTGCGCCGTTGCCAGTATCTGCGATCCACAGTCCCTGCGCGTTCGGCAGCGCCGCCACGGCGGTCGGGTACTGCATTAGCGCCTGCCGCGCGCCGCCGTCCTTCAGGCCGAACTCGAACAGGCCCCGCCCGAACACCGTGCGGACGCTGCCGTCGCCAAGGCGCACCTCACGCAACGACGAGGCCGCGGCGTCCAGCACGAAGGCGCGGTCGCCGAGCACAGCGATACCGGTGGGCTGGGCGAACGCCGCTTCAGACGCCGTGCCCTCGTCGTCGCCAAAGCGGCCGCTGCCACTGACGTGGCGCAGTGCACCGGTGCCGAGTTCGATGGCCCACAGCTGATGCGCGGCCGCGAGGCTGACCAGCAGCGTGCTGTCGGCCGCCGCGAGCGACCACGGGCGATCCAGCGCGACGTCCTTCGGCATCCGGAACACGCCTGCGACCGGGTCACCGCTGCGGCCGGTACCGACCAGCGTGTCGACTTCGCCGGTGCGGGTGTTGATTCGGCGGATGGCGTGATTGCCGGTGTCGGCGACGTACAGGCGATCCTGCAGCAGTGCGAGGCCACGCGGGGCATTGAAGCCCGCGGCGTCGGCGAGGCCGTCGACGAAGTCGCGGTTGCCGGTGCCAATGCGGCGCAGGATGCGTCCGTCGTGCGTGCACTCAAGGACGCGGTGGTTGCCGGTGTCGGCGATGTAGAGCCGCGACGCGTTCGCCACCAGCCCGCCCGGCGCAAAAAGAGTGCCGCGGGCATGCTGCGCCTCGAGCCGCGGCGCGTCGACGTGGCCCGGCGTGCTCAGGAAGTTGGCGTCGATCTCGGCTTCGAGCGCGGCCGGCAACGATTCGATGGCGCGATCACCGACGAAACGCTCGCGGATGAAGCCCTGCGCGTCAACGAGCACAGCGGTCGGCCAGGCGCTGAGCGCGTAGTGCTGCCACGCGGCCCAGTTGCCGTCGTTGACCAGGGGTAGCGCCGCGCCCTCGCCCTGCAGGACGTCCCAGGCCACCGCGCCGTCACGCTCGGAATCAAACTTCGGGACGTGGACGGCGATGACGCTGGCGCTCTCGCGGAAGCGCGAGGCCAGGGCGGCGACGGTCTGCAGGGCGTTGTGGCAATGCGCCGAGCCCGCATTCCAGAACAGCAGCACCACCGGATGGCCGCGCAGACCGGCCAACGTCATCGGCGCGGTGTTGAGCCAGCTCAGGGTCGCATCGAACTCGGGCGCGAGGCTGCGGGCGAGGCCGGATGGTGCGGTCGATGCCATGCGGGGCCACCTGGAGGGATGGGCCGATTATGCGTCCCGCAGCGCGGCTTCGGCACGCAAAAGATCGTCTTCCGTGTCGAGTCCCGGCGGGAAGGCCGCGGGGCTAAGCGCGACGGCGATGCGATGGCCGGCCTCAAGCACGCGGAGCTGCTCAAGGGCTTCGAGCTGCTCCAGCCGGCCCGGCGGCAGTGACTGGAACACGCGGAGGAATCCAGCGCGGTAGGCGTACAGACCGATGTGCCGCAGGCAAGGCTCGGCCGGCGCGCCAATCCGATCGACGGCGTAACGGTCGCGGTGCCACGGGATCGGCGCACGGCTGAAGTACAGCGCGTGCCCGCCAACGTCGGCGACAACCTTGACCACGTTTGGGTCGAACAGCGTGGCCGTGTCGGTGATCGGCGTGGCCAGCGTGGCCATCGGCGCGCTGCTCGAAGCCAGCGTCGCGGCGACGGCCTGCAGCGCCGCTACCGGCGCGAAGGGCTCGTCGCCCTGCAGGTTCACGACCAGCGCGTCGTCGGGCCAGGCGCACTGCTGCGCGCACTCGGCAAGGCGGTCGGTACCGGACGGATGGTCGCTACGCGTCATGCAGACGCGGACCTCAAGGCCCGACACCGCCTCGGCGATGCGAGCATCGTCAGTGGCCAACACCACCTGCGCGGCGCCGGCGGCCAGCGCGCGGCGAACGACGTGGCGAACGATCGGCTCGCCGCCGAGCAGGCGCAGCGGCTTGCCGGGAAGGCGCGAGGCGGAGAAACGTGCCGGGACGGCGACGATGAAATCAGGGATCGACATGGCGGGGCGACTCGCGCAGGCGGTGGTCGAGGGCATCGAAGAATCCGGTGGGAAGCAGCGCATTCACCGGCACTTCCCAGGCATCGGCGAGGCCAAGCGCGCGGCACTTCACCGCGTCCTTACCGGTCATCAGGATTGGCGCGCTACGCATTGCGGAGAAATCAGCAGCGGAGAACGCGTGGTGGTCGGGGAACGGGTGCTCGATGGGCACCAGGCCCGCGTCGCGCAGCGCGTCGAAGAAGCGCGCCGGATGGCCGATGCCCGCGACGGCGTGCACGGGCTTGCCGGCGAATGCGGACAGCGTGCGGATGTCGTCCGCGAAAGCGGTGTCCGTTCCGCCATGAAGCCGGCGGGCGTCACCCAGGCGTAGGCACATCGGCACCTCGCCGTCGGCAGCATCGCGGCCGTGCACGACGCGAACATCGGCTGAACGCGCCGGCAGCGGCTCGCGCAGCGGCCCCGCCGGCATCACGCGTCCGTTGCCAAGGCCGCGACCATCCTGCACCTCGATCTCGACGACGCGCCCGAGGCGCAGGTGCTGCAAGCCGTCGTCGGCGACCAGCAGGTCGCAGCCGGCATCGGCCAGCGCACGCGCCGCGGCGACGCGATCGGCGTCGACGGCCACAGGAATGCCCGTCGCGCGATGGATCAGCAAGGGCTCGTCGCCCACCGTCGTGGGGGAACTGTCGGCGTGCACGAGGACTAGCCCTCGCGATTGCCGGCCGTAACCTCGGCTGACCACACCGGGCCGCCAGCCGCGCGCGCACAACGCCTCGACCAGCGCGATCACCAGCGGCGTCTTGCCGGCGCCGCCGGCCGTGCGGTTGCCGACGACGATCACCGGCACTTCGAGCCGATGCTGGTGCATCAGGCCCACGCGATAGGCCCAGCGGCGCAGCCGCATCAGGAACCCGTACAGCGCGGCGAGCGCGCGAAGCGCGAAGCCCGGGGCGACGCCGCCGTACCAGCGCGCCTGCAGCTCGCGTTCGATGGTGTGGCGACGCTCGCCGGCGGCTTCAGGCATCGCGGAACTGCGCGCGATGCAGCTGCGCGTAGACGCCGCCGCGAACCAATAGTTCGGCGTGTGATCCGGCTTCGACGATACGGCCGGCATCCATCACCAGCACCTGATCGGCGCGTTCGATCGTCGACAGCCGATGGGCGATGACGAAGGTGGTGCGATTCGGAATCAGGCGCTCGAGCGCCGCCTGCACAAGGCGCTCCGATTCGTTGTCCAGCGCCGCGGTGGCCTCGTCGAGGATCAGCACCGGCGCGTCCTTCAGTACCGCGCGGGCGATAGCGATGCGCTGGCGCTGCCCGCCCGAGAGGCGATTGCCGTTCTCGCCGATGCGCGTGGCCATGCCCTCGGGCAAGCGGTCGATGAACTCGCTGGCATTGGCGGCATCGGCGGCCGCGCGGATGGCCTCGGGACCGGCATCGCCACTGGCGCCATAGGCGATGTTGGCGGACACGCTATCGTCGAACAGCATCACCTTCTGGCCGACGAGGGCGATCTGCCGGCGCAGCTCGGGCAGCGACCAGTCACCGAGCGGGACGCCGTCGAGCGTGATGCGGCCCTCGCTGGGCTCGTAGAAGCGCGGCAGCAGGCGGGCGAGCGTGGTCTTGCCGCTGCCGGAGCGCCCGACGATGGCGGTGACCGTGCCGGGCTCGGCACGCAGCGACACGCCCTCCAGCGCGGGCTGCTCGGCGCCCGCGTAGCGCAGGCCGACGCGCTCGAAGGCAATGACACCGCGCGCGCGGCCCGGCGTGTGCGTGCCGCTATCAGCCTCCTCCGGCTCGTCGATCAGACCGAACAGGCGAACCGCGGCGGCGATACCGCGCTGCACGAGGGCCTGCACGTTCGCTAGGCGCTTCAGCGATGGGATCAGCA
>JBOFQO010000150.1:0-8016 GCA_051660925.1 Silanimonas sp.
GCCAAGCAGGCCCCGAACTCAACCCGGCCGGCGCCCGCGCGCCAGAAAAAAGGGCCCGCTTTCGCGGGCCCGCTCGTTCGAACTTGCAGAGCGTTGGCGCGGGATCAGAAATCCATATCGCCCATGCCGCCCATGCCACCGCCGCCGCCCGGAGCCGGGGCGTCCTTCTTCGGCGCTTCGGCGACCATCGCTTCGGTCGTGATCATCAGGCCGGCGATCGACGCGGCGTTCTGCAGCGCCGTGCGGGTGACCTTGGTCGGGTCCAGGATGCCGAACTGCACCATGTCGCCGAACTCGCCGTTCGCCGCGTTGTAGCCGTAGTTGCCCGACTGCTCGAGCACCTTGTTGAGGATGACCGACGGCTCGTCACCGGCGTTGGTCACGATCTCGCGCAGCGGGGCTTCCATCGCGCGCAGGGCGATGGCGATGCCATGGTTCTGGTCTTCATTAGCGCCCTTGAGGGTGCCGATCGCGGCCTTGGCGCGGATCAGCGCGACGCCGCCGCCCGGGACGATGCCCTCCTCGACCGCCGCGCGCGTGGCGTGCAGCGCGTCTTCGACGCGGGCCTTCTTTTCCTTCATCTCGACTTCCGTCGCGGCGCCGACCTTGATGACGGCCACGCCACCGGCGAGCTTGGCGACGCGCTCCTGCAGCTTCTCGCGGTCGTAGTCCGAGGTGGTCTCCTCGATCTGCGCCTTGATCTGCTTGATGCGGGCCTGGATCGCCTCGGCATTGCCGGCGCCGTCGATGATCGTCGAGTTCTCCTTCGAGACCTGGATCTTCTTGGCGCGGCCGAGGTCCTTGATGGTCGCCTTGTCGAGCTGCAGGCCGACCTCTTCCGAGATCACCGTGCCGCCGGTCAGGATGGCCATGTCTTCCAGCATCGCCTTGCGGCGGTCACCGAAGCCCGGCGCCTTGACGGCGCAGACCTTGACGATGCCGCGGATGGTGTTGACGACGAGCGTGGCGAGCGCCTCGCCCTCGACTTCCTCGGCGACGATCAGCAGCGGCTTGCCGGCCTTGGCCACACCCTCGAGCACCGGGAGCAGCTCGCGGACGTTCGAGATCTTCTTGTCGTGCAGCAGGATGAACGGGTCGTCCAGCTCGGCCTGCATCGACTGCTGGTTGTTGATGAAGTACGGCGAGAGGTAGCCGCGGTCGAACTGCATGCCCTCGACGACGTCGAGCTCGTTGTCCAGGCCCGAGCCTTCTTCAACGGTGATGACGCCTTCCTTGCCGACCTTGTCCATCGCCTTGGCGATCAGCTCGCCGATGTTGGCGTCGGAGTTGGCCGAGATCGAACCGACCTGGGCGATCTCCTTCGAGGTCGAGCAGGGCTTCGAGAGCTTCTTCAGCTCGGCGGTGGCTTCCACCACGGCCTTGTCGATACCACGCTTCAGGTCCATCGGATTCATGCCGGCGGCGACCGCCTTCATGCCCTCGCGGATCAGCGCCTGGGCCAGCACGGTGGCCGTCGTGGTGCCGTCACCGGCGACGTCCGAGGTCTTGGAAGCGACTTCCTTGACCATCTGCGCGCCCATGTTCTCGAACTTGTCGGCCAGCTCGATCTCCTTGGCGACGGACACGCCGTCCTTGGTGATCGTCGGGGCGCCGAAGCTCTTCTCGAGCACGACGTTGCGGCCCTTCGGGCCGAGGGTCGCCTTGACGGCGTTGGCGAGGATGTTCACGCCGCGGACCATGCGGACGCGGGCGTCTTCACCGAAACGGATGTCTTTTGCTGCCATGGGGATGACTCCAAGAATTCAATGCGTGGGGATGGGGTTCGCGGCGAAAGCCAGCGATCAACCCAGGATGGCGAAGATGTCGTCTTCGCGGACGACCAGGTACTCGGTGCCGTCCAGCTTCACTTCGGTGCCGGCGTACTTGCCGAACAGCACCTTGTCGCCGACCTTCACGGCCGGGGCGCGCGTCGAACCGTTGTCCAGCGCCTTGCCGGCGCCGACGGCCACGACCTCACCCTTGATCGGCTTCTCGGTGGCCGAATCGGGAATGACGATGCCACCAGCGGAGACTTTCTCTTCTTCCATACGCTTGATGACCACGCGGTCGAACAGCGGCTTGATGCTCATGAGGGAAACCTCTTTGCCTTGTTGATCAATGGGTTGCGAAAACGGAGCGGTACCCCGGGCGGAGGCTGCTAGCACTCGGCCCGGATGAGTGCCAATTCTAACGCGCACCGATGACGCCTGGGTCATCGGGTCGCGGGGCCGGAGATGGGGCCCCTCGGCGGGGATTCAAGGGGGTGCCGCCCCCGGCGGCGATCAGGGCAGCATCGATCGCAGGCGCTGGATCGGCGTGGCGGGCCCATCCGGCTGCTCCATCGCGGCCCGTTCAGCGGCGCGTCGGCGGGCGAGCTCTTCCTCCTGCCGTTGCAGGCGCTCGCGCGTGCCGTCGAGGGTTTCCGAAGCGAGCTCCGAACGGCTCACGTAGATGCTGCGGTGCTCCAGATCACCGACATTTCCCTGCACGGCGAACACGCCGGTGCCGCTGGCGCTCGGGACCACGTCATCGATGCGCGTCAGGCCGGCAACCCTGGCTTCGAAGACCAGCGCGAGTGCGAGCTGCTCGCGATCGTCCAGGCCGCTGAACATCCACGCTGGAAGCCGCTGCACGCCGGCGCGCGCCTGCAGCATCAGCGAACGCTCGACCGGTTCGATTGCGCTCGGCGCCGCGGCCTCGTGCCCATGGAGCACACTGCGCTGCGGCGCTTCGGCCTCGCGTCCCGGCCGTGCGGCGAAAGCCCGCCGCACGTCCTCGGGCATCAGCGGGTCGTCCGGCACGACGGCCGTCACGCCACGCCACGCAGGGCGACGGCGCGACGGCTCTCGTCAAGCACGGGGTCCGGCGCCACGACGGCCGCCGGCGCCGCGGGCATCGCCTGGCGCAGCATCTGCGAGCTCTGCTCGACGGTCTGGCTCGCGGCCTGGGCGCGGTCGACATACACGCGCTGCGCGCCCGGATCGTCCGGCCGCCCCTGCACGGCGAACACGCCGGTGCCGCTGACGTTCGGCGTCACCGCGTCGATGCGCGTGAGGCCGGCGATCTTCGCTTCGAACACCAGCGCGGCGGCAGCCTGCTCGCGCTCGCGATCGGTCGCGAAGACGCCGGGCGGCAGGCGGTCGACCCCGGCGCGGGCCTGCTGCATCAGCGCGCGGTCGGGGTGGTCGGCGGCGGTGAGCAGCGGCGCTTCGCGGCCGGTCAGCACGCTGCGCTGCGGCGCATCGGGCTCGCGGCCAGGCGTGACGGTGGGCGTTGCCGGCGCCGGCGTTTCCACGCGGCGCGCGGCACCCGTGCCCAATCCCTGCCACGCCTCGGCCGGCGACTCGCCGCGGGCGATCGCGGCGCGGTACTCCGCGCGCATCGCCGCCAGCGCCTCGGCGCTCTGCCGGGCGGTGATCGACGACGCGTTGCCGGCGCTGTCGCCGTCGTAGTAGCTGCGGCCGGTGCGCGGGTCGGCGACGCTCGCGAACTCCTGCGCCAGCGCGATCTGCGCGCGCTGCTGCAGGGCCGGCGTGCCCTGCCCGTCTGGCGCGGTGATGAAGGCGCGCACCGCCGGTCGCTTCTCGTCGATCAGGTAGTCGTGGAACATCCGCTCCTGCAGCTCGGGCGTGAACCGCGCGTTGCGGTCGATGCCGAGCGCGCGCACGGTCTCTTCCATCGTGCCCGGAATGATCTGGAACTTGCCCACGGCGAACAGTCGCTGCGGATCGTTCCGCGGCAAGTCCTGGCGTCGCATGATCTCGCCGACCGTCATTTGCGAGAAGTCGATCTCGCGGCCGCCGCTGTCGCCGGCCACGCCGCGGTTGTAGCTGTTGTAGCCGCCTTCGCCGCTGCCGATCAGGTTCGACAGGCGGCTCGGCTGCAGCGTGCCGCCGGGGGCGGTCGGCGCCGTCGGCGTCGCGCCGGTCCGGCCTTGCGAGCGCTCGCGCACCGCCTCGCCGAGCTCGCGGAACGTGTCGCGGCCGACAATGCCGTCATCGGTGATGCCGCGGCTGCGCTGGAAGCGTTCGACGGCCTCCTTGGTGCGATCACCGAAGTCGCCGTCGGGGACCAGCGGCTGACCGCGCGCGTCGCGCATGCCGAGCTCGTTCAGGCGCAGCTGCAGCGAGCGCACCGGCGTGCCCTCCTCGCCGTGCCGCAGCACGCCGTCGGCCATCGCGCCACCGGGCGCGGTCGGCGCTCCGGGCGCCGGCGCATTGCCGCGTGCCGGCCAGACGCCAGGCGCGATGCGGCCCGCGGCGATGTCGGCGATGTAACGGGTGAACTGGCCGTGCTCGGCTTCGACATGCGCGTGCACGGAGCCGGGGCTGCCGGTGTCGCCCATCCGGCCCATCGGCTGGCCGTACTCGATGCGGCTGCCCTGCGGCGGCGAGGTGCCGCGCTCCATGTGCAGCGACTGCGCCAACAGGCGCGCACCGGGCTCGCCGAACGGGCGGTCGTAGATGCGCACCGCGTTCGTCGAGTCGTTGAGGTAATGGATGTAGCCCGCCGCCGGCGCCGGGATGTCGATGCGCCCGCCGTCATCGCGGGTCAGAAAGAAGTCCTTCTTGATCAGCGTGCGGCCGTCGCTGGTGCGGCGGATCTCCTCAAGCTCGCCGTCGATGGTGGCGTAGTCGCGGCCGGGCTCGCGGCCGGAGCTCGGGTGGTGCTTCTCGAGGCCTCGGAACGTGGTTTCGGTCTCGACGCGCGAGCCGACGCTTTCGCGGATGGTGTAGCGGGACATGGCGGTTCCTTCGGGGGCAGGAGGGACGGAGGATGGAGCGCGGATCAGGGCGACGGCGGATCGGGGTCTTCGGTGAGTTGCCAGCACTCGCCGCTGCGGACGAAGCGCACGCGATTGCCTTCGGACAGACCGTAGTCGAAGGCGACGTCGCGTGTGTCGGCATCGGGCTCCGTGACGCGCAGCGCGAGCGGCGCCATGTCGACGGCGCCGTTGGCGTCGACGTAGTGGAAGGCCTCGCCCTCGTGCGTCACCGGAAAGCCGCGGAAGTCGGCTGCGTGCTGCAGGCCCGCGACCTCGACGCTGTCCTCGCCGAGGTCGTAACGCAGCGTGACACGCACCAGCGGCGCGGTCCAAGCAGCGCGAACCGTCGGGTCGGCAGCGAAGGTCTCAAGGAAGGTGAGGAAGTCGCTGCTGCCGCAGGTCTGTTCGGTGGAAACCTCCACCACGGCGAGTTCGGCGCGATCGAGGCGCACCGTCGCCGCGTCGCCGGTCGCGGCCCAGCCATCGTGGCCGCCGCTGGTGCGCAGGCTCAGGGTCTGCGAGGCGTCGGGGCTCCCGAAGGCCATCAAGCAGTAGCCGGCGCCGGTGCCGCTGCAGGCCTCAAGTTCGGGCAGCTCGCGACACACGGTGGCTTCGCCACCGACGTTCTCGGCGCAGGCGTCCGTGATGATCGGTCGCCAGCCCGCGGCCTGGACCGCGGCGCGCGCATCGGCATAGGGCGTGCCCGCGGCGAGAGTCGCCGCGAAGGGCAGCGTCTCAAGCGATGGCGTCTCGATCGGCGCGGCGGGCGGCGGCGCATCGACAGGCGCGTCGGACACCGGTGATGGGGTAACCAGCGGCTCCGGCGCAGCCGGCGCCGGGGCATCGGAGCAGGCGGCCAACGTGACGGCGAACAGCAGAAGGACGGCAGTGGCGTAGCGGCGCATTCGGCGGCAGTTCCGGGGAGGTTTTCCGGATGGTGCGCCGCCGCGGGGCGGACAGTGTCAACAAAACTCAGGCCGCGATCCGCTGGCGCACAATGCAGCCATGACCGCCCTGATCGTCTTTTGCACCGTGCCCGTTGCGGCCGCCGACCGGCTCGCCCGCCTGCTCGTCGAGGAGCGCCTTGCCGCCTGCGTGCAGGCTCTGCCCGGACTGCGCTCGACCTACCGCTGGGACGGCGCGGTGCAGCAAGCTGACGAGACGCTGCTGATGATCAAGACGACCGACGCACGCTACGCCGCGCTCGAGCGGACGCTGGCCTCACATCATCCGTACGAGTTGCCCGAAATCCTTGCTGTCGACGCCAGTGCCGGGCTCCCGCCCTACCTGCGTTGGCTCAGCGAGGAGACCGCCGGTGGGGAGCCGGGCGACGCGGATTGAGAACCGGGCAGCGCGCCTGCTGCGGCGCGGCGGGCACCTGTCACAAACCCGTCCTAGACTCCGCCCACCGCCGATTCCCGTCGGCGCACCAGGGGAAAACCGAAGTGTCCAACCGTCCGTTCCGCGCCGTCGCGGCGCTGGGCCTTGCCGCGTTCGTGCTGCCCGCGCAGGCCGAGGTCTTCATTAATGAGATTCACTACGACAACGCCGGCAGCGACACCGGCGAGCGCGTCGAGCTCATCGCCACCGCCGGCGAGGACCTCACGCAGTACCGCGTCGTGCTCTACAACGGCTCGAGCAGCAGCACCTCGGCCAGCGCCTATGACGACGACCGCGCGCCGACCGGCAGCAATGTGAACTGCGGCGGCAACGTGCGCATCGCGGTCATCACGTACCCGGCCAACGGCCTGCAGAACGGCGCCTTCGACGGCCTCGCGCTGGTGAACGGCGCTGGCCAGGTCGTGCAGTTCCTCAGCTATGAAGGCACGATCCGTGCCGGCAGCGGCGTGGCGTCGGGCCGCACCTCACAGAACCTCTCCGTGTCGGAAAGCGACAGCACGGCCGCCGGAACCTCGTTGCAGCTCGGCGGCAGCGGATCGACCGCCGCAGACTTCGCGTGGCAGAGCAGCCGAACGCAGACCTTCGGCGCCTGCAATGCGAACCAGAGCTTCGTCGCGCCGAATCCGCCGCCCGCCGTCACCTCGACGACGCCGGCCAACGGCGCCACCAGCGTCAGCGTCACCGCCGCACTCGCGGTGTCCTTCAATGAATCCGTCACCGCCGGCACGGGGGCCTTCGCGCTCAGCTGCGCGAGCTCCGGCACGCACCCGCTCACGTACCCGGCCAGCGGCAGCAGCTTCACGCTCACACCGTCCGGCGCCTTCACCGGCGGCGAGAGCTGCACGCTCACCGTCAACGCCAGCGCCATCCGCGACGCCGGCAACGCCGCGCCGACGGCGAACACCAGCGTCACCTACACGCTCGCGGCTGCCGCGCCGACGGGCTACTACAGCCGCGTCAACACCAGCTCGGCCAGCCAGCTGCGCTGCTCGCTGCATGCAACCATCAAAGGCCACACCGCGTACCCGTACTCGTCGAGCAGCACCGACACCTGGGACGTGCTGGAGATCGCCGACGAAGACCCGGCGAACACGTCGCGCATCCTCGACGTCTACAAGAACCGCAGCTACGCCAAGGTCAGCGACCGCGCTGGCACCGGCTCCGGTGTGACGTACAACCGCGAGCACGTGTGGCCGAACTCGCTGGGCTTCGGCTCGCAGACCGGCAACCTCGGCCTGCCCTACGCGCCCTACACCGACACCCACATGCTTTACCTGTCGGACACGGCGTACAACAGCGACCGCGGCAACAAGCCCTACGCGAACTGCCCGGCCAGCAGCGGCTGCGGCGAGCGTGCGACGGAAGTGAACAACGGCACCGGCGGTGGTACTGGCGTCTATCCTGGCAACTCCAACTGGGTGAAGGGCCCCGACGGCAATACCGGCAGCTTCGAGGTGTTCAACGCGCGCAAGGGCGACGTGGCGCGCGCCATCCTCTACATGGCGATCCGCTACGAGGGCGGCACGCACCCGGTGAACGGCCAAAGCGAGCCCGACCTCGAGCTCACCGACGACCGTTCGAAGATCGTCATCACCTCGGCCTCGCCGGCCTACATGGGCCTGCTCAGCACCCTGCTGCAGTGGCACCAGCAGGACCCGCCGAACGCCGCCGAAGTGATCCGCAACGAGGCGATCCAGGAATTCCAAGGCAACCGCAATCCGTTCATCGACCACCCGGAGTGGGCGACGCAGGCCCTGTTCACCTCGACGAAGCCGGCGAGCTGCCAGCTGCTCTGATCAATTCCTACGACAGGCTGGAACAACGAGGCCCGCCGCAGCGGGCCTCGTTTC
>JBOFQO010000151.1:0-2504 GCA_051660925.1 Silanimonas sp.
CTACGAGGACATCACGCCCGAGGCCATGCGTGCGTTCTACGGTGAGAAAGTGAAGCCCGAGTACCCGGTCGCCATCGTCGACGTCTACAGCCCGCCGGCCGATTTCGACACGCCCCGCGGTCTGCCGTTCACCGTGCTCGTCGCGCCCGACGGCGCTGTGGCGCACAAATTCCTCGGGCCGGTCACCGGTGCCGAGATCGAGGCGAAGATCAGCGACGTTTCTGCGGCTTCGGCGTCGACGCTCGAGACGGCGTCGACGCCGGCCTGACCGGCGTCTCCAGATCCGACGCATCCGGGATCGGCGTGCAGACGCCGTAGCGCTCGGGCAGCGGTTTTCCGGCCAGTTTCGGCAGCTTCAGCGGGCGATCCTCGGGCGCGTGCCACGGCAGGCTGCCCAGCCAATGCCGGATCAGCGTCAGCCGGCCGCGGCGCTGGTCGTTGAAGTCCACCAGCGTCCATGGCGCCTGCGCGGTGTGCGTGGCGGTGAGCATCGCCTCGCGTGCCTTCGTGTACTCGGCGTACTTCTCGCGGGCCTTCAGGTCGATCGGCGAGAGCTTGTAGCGCTTCAGCGGGTCGTCGGCGCGCTCGGCGAAGCGTTCCTCCTGCTTGGCCTGGTCGACGCCGAGCCAGTATTTGGCCAGCCGGATGCCGTCGTCGACGAGCAGCGTCTCGAACACCGGCACCTGCTGCAGGAACGCGCGGTACTGCGCGTCGGTGCAGAAGCCCATCACTTTCTCGACGCCGGCGCGGTTGTACCAGCTGCGGTCCATCAGGACGATCTCGCCGGCGGCCGGCAGGTGCGCGATGTAGCGCTGGAAGTACCACTGGCCCTTCTCGCGTTCGCTCGGCTTGTCCAGCGCGACCACGCGGCAGTGGCGCGGGTTCAGCGTGCCGGCGATGTCGGCGATGACCCCACCCTTGCCCGCGGTATCGCGGCCCTCGACCAGCACCAGCAGGCGTTGGCCGGTGGCGGCGACCCAGCGCTCCGCTTCCGAAAGCGCCAGCTGCAGCGGCGCCAGGCGCTCGAGGTAGTCCTTCTTCTTCAGCTTGCCGTTGCCGGCTTCGCTCGCCGCCTCGTCGCGTGGGGCCGCCGCCGTCGTCTTCGCCATGCGGCGACGTTACGCCAGCGCCCGCCGGGGCGCACGCGGCGATGGACCGGTTCAGGCCGCTTCGGTCAGCAGCTTCAGCTCGTCGGCTTGGGCTTCCTGCGCGAGGCGCTGCACCAGCTCGTCGAGGTCGCCCTCGAGGATGGTCGGCAGGGCGTAGAGCGTCAGCCCCTCGACGCGATGGTCGGTGACGCGGCCCTGCGGGAAGTTCCAGGTGCGCACACGCGCGCTGCGGTCGCCGCTGCCCACCTGCAGGCGCCGCGAGGCCGCCGTAGCGGCCTGCTGGGCCGCGACCTGCTGCTCGTACAGCGCGGATTTCAGGCGCTGCATGGCCTTGTCGCGGTTGGCGTGCTGGCTGCGTTCGGTCTGGCACTCCACGACGAGGCCGCTCGGCACGTGGGTGATGCGGATGGCCGATTCGGTCTTGTTGACGTGCTGGCCGCCCGCACCCGAGCTGCGGAAGGTGTCCACCTTTAGGTCGGCCGGGTTGATGACAACCTCGGCCACGTCCTCGAGCTCGGGCAGGATCGCCACCGTCGCCGCCGAAGTGTGGATGCGGCCCTGCGCTTCCGTTTCCGGCACGCGCTGCACGCGGTGCGTGCCGGACTCGTACTTCAGCTTCGAGTACGCGCCGCGGCCTTCGATGCGCGCGACGATCTCCTTGAAGCCGCCGTGCTCACCGGGGTTGGCGCTCTGCACCTCGACGCGCCAGCCCTTCGCTTCGGCGTAGCGCGAATACATGCGGAACAGGTCGCCGGCGAAGATCGCCGCCTCGTCACCGCCGGTGCCGGCGCGGATCTCGAGAAAGAGATTTCCCTCGTCGCGCGGGTCCTTCGGCACCAGCAGCAGGGTGAGTTCGTCGTCGAGCGCGGCCAGCTGCGCGCGGATCGCCGGCAGCTCGTCTTCGGCCATGGCGCGCAGGTCGGGGTCGGCGAGCATCGCCTCGGCTTCGCGCCGATCGGCCTGCAGCGCGGCCTCACGGGCCAGCGCGTCGGCCACCGGCTGCAGCTGCGAGAACTCGCGCGAGAGGGCGCGGAATTTCGCGTTGTCGGCGATCACCGAGGGCTCGGCGAGCAGCCGCCCGACTTCCTCGTGGCGCTCGGCGAGCGCCAGCAGCTTGCGACGCAGTCCGGGGCTCATGCGGGATCGTTCGCCGGGTCGGCGCTGGGCGCGGGGCCGTCGGCGGCAAAAATCTTGGCCGCCGCCGTGAGCGTCGCCGCATCGCCGTCGAGCGCCGCCTGCCGCAGCGCCGCCGAGGGCGCGTGCAGCAGTTGGTTGGTGAGCTGGTGGGCGAGACGCTCCATCACCGCCTCGGCGGATTCGCCGGCAGCGAGCCGCTCGCGCGCCTTGGCCAGCGCGTCGATCTTGGCGTTCTCGGCGCTACGGCGCAGTGCGCGA
>JBOFQO010000152.1:0-7734 GCA_051660925.1 Silanimonas sp.
GCGACCAGGTCCTCGTGGTCGAAGTCGTCGACGCTGATCGCGTCCCACGTCAGGCGGCGCAGCTCCTCGAGCTGGTTGCGCTCGTCGGCGCTGATGACGCCCTTCTGCACGGCTTCGTTGAGCTGGCCGGCGTAATCCAGCGCGGCAAGCTCCCCGCCCTTGACCGCCTTCATGAACTTGCGCTCCACCGGCTCGGCGAGGATCACCTTCGACAGCGCCGCATTGACGCGGCCGGCCGGGTTGTTCTCGCAGGGCGTCAGGAACACGCCGCTCACCAGGCGGTCGCGGGCGTCGGACGGCGACATCAGCAGGGCCGCGGCACGACGGCCAAGGCGGTCGCTGGGGGCCTGCGCACGACGGCCGAGCGGGAATACCAGCAGCCACAGCAGCCAGCCGACCGGGCGGATCGGGTAGTTGCGCAGCGCGCCCGAGAGCGCGTTCTCGATCTTGAACACGCTGTCGTGGAAGGCCCAGGCCAGCAACGGCTGCTCGGAGGCCGGGCGGCCCTCGTCTTCGTAGCGCTTTAGCATGGCGCTGGCGATGTAGAGCTGCGAAAGCACGTCGCCCAGGCGGCCCGAGAGCTTCTCCTTGAACTTCAGCTTGCCGCCGAGCGTCAGCATCGAGGTGTCGGCGACCAGGGCCAGGTTCGCGGAGTAGCGGTTGAGGCGGCGATAGAAGCGGCGGGTGTAGTCGTCACCCGGTGCCTTGCCGAAGGCGGCAAAGGTCAGGCCCATCCACCAGCTGCGCACCGCGTTGCTGATCGCGAAGCCGATGTGGCCGAACAGGTTGGTGTCGAACTCACGCAGGCGAACCGCCGGGTCCGGATGCATCGCGGCCTGCATTTCCTTCAGCACCCACGGATGGCAGCGGATGGCGCCCTGACCGAAGATCATCAGCGAGCGCGTCATGATGTTCGCGCCTTCGACGGTGATCGAAATCGGCGCGGCCTGCCAGCCGCGGCCCAGATAGTTCGACGGCCCGAGGATCACGCCCTTGCCGCCGTGCACGTCCATCGCGTCCTTGCCCACTTCGCGCGCCATCTCCGTGGCGTGGTACTTGGCGATCGCCGACGGCACGGCCGGCTTCTCGCCGCGGTCGACGGCGGCGGCTGTCGCCTGCGACAGCGCGGCGGCGGCATAGGTATTGCCGGCGATGCGCGCCAGCGCTTCCTCCACGCCCTCGAAGCGCCCGATCGATAGGCCGAACTGCTTGCGGATGCGCGAGTACGCGCCGGTCGCGGCGGCCGCAAGCTTGGCCGCGCCGCTGGAGGTCGAGGGCAGGGTGATCGCGCGACCCACCGAAAGGCACTCCACCAGCATGCGCCAGCCGTGGCCCACGTACTCCTCGCCGCCGATCAGCTGCGACAGCGGCAGGAACATGTCCTTGCCGTGCAGCGGGCCATTCATGAACACGCAATTGAGCGGGAAGTGGCGACGGCCGACGTGCAGGCCCGGCGTCTCGCGCGGGATCAGCGCCAGGGTAATGCCGCGGTCCGCTTCGTCACCGAGCAGCTTGTTCGGGTCGTACAGGCGGAAGGCGAGGCCGATGACGGTCGCCACCGGCGCTAGCGTGATGTAGCGCTTGTCGAAGGTCAGCTTGACGCCGAGCACCTTGGCGCCGTTCCACTCCCCCTCGCAGACGATGCCGAAGTCCGGCAGCGAGGTCGCGTCGGAACCCGCCGTCGGGCCGGTCAGTGCGAAGCAGGGGATCTCGCGACCGTCAGCGAGGCGCGGCAGGTAATACTTCTTCTGCTCCTCGGTGCCGTAGTGCAGCAGCAGCTCGGCCGGGCCTAGCGAGTTCGGCACGCCGACCGTCGAACTCAGCGTCGACGAGATCGAGGCGAGCTTCTGGATCACCTTGTGGTGCCCGAGAGCGGAGAAGCCGAGGCCGCCGTACTCCTTCGGGATGATCATGCCGAAGAACTTGTGCTTCTTCAGGTACTCCCACACCTGCGGCTCGAGGTCCGCATGGACGTGCGTGGTCTCCCAGTCGTTGGTCATCTTGCAGACCTCTTCGACCGGGCCGTCGAGGAAGGCCTGCTCCTCGGCGGTCAGCGTCGGCTTCGGCTGCGAGAGCAGCTCGCTCCACTTCGGCGCACCGGAGAAAAGCTCGCCCTCGAAGCCGACCGTGCCGGCCTCCAGCGCGGTCTTCTCGGTGTCCGAGAGCGGCGGCAGGATCTTGGTGTAGAACTTCAGCAGCGGCGCGGTGATCAGGTTCTGCCGGATCGGCGTGATCAGCAGCGGCAGTGCGATCACGGCGAGCAGGCCACCGGCGATCCAGGTGGCCAGCGGCGCGATGCCGGAGAGGCCGACCAGCACGAGGCCGGCGCCGGCGACCGCGGTGAACACCGCGAGCGACCAGCGGTGGTACGCCGCGACGGCGACGACCAGCAACAGCAGGAGGAAGGGAAGCAGGGCAGTCATTGCAAGGCTCCGCGGGCGGGCTTAGGAAAGGAACCCGCGTGGGGGCGGGGAGAAAGGAATTCGATGACGGCGCGGGTGAAGGCATCGTTGTCGTCGCCGACGACCATGTGCGTGGCCTCCGTCAGGTGCACATGCGTGGCATGCGGCACGAGGTCGCGGAAGTGCGCGATGGTCTCCTGCGAGACCAGGTCGCTGCGCCCGCCGCTTACGAGCAGCACCGGGATGTCGATGCCGCGGGCGGCGTCGGCGAGCTCGTCCTGATGCTTGGCGGAATCCGCCATGTCGTGCAGCAGGCGCGGGTCCCAGTGCCAGCGCAGGCGGCCGTCGCCGCCGCGCACCAGCAGGTGGGCGAGGTCGGACGGCGATTTTCGCTCGCGGCGGTGAGGCAGGTAGGCAGCGATCTCGTGCGCCGCGTGCTCGTGATCGTCGAAGCCGTCGGGATGGGCGCCCATGAAGGCGAGGATGCGCTGCATCCCGGCCATTTCCCATCGCGGCGTGACGTCCACCAGCACCAGACCGGCGAAATCGCCGCCGCGCGCCTGCGCCGCCAACCCGACGAGGCCACCCATCGAGGCACCGACCAGCACCGGTGCTTCCTCGAGGGTGGCACGGATCGCCAGCGCGTCGTCGATGAACTGCTCGACGGCATAGCGTTCGCTTGTCGGATTGCGCCCCGACTGGCCGTGGCCGCGCAGATCCCACGCCGCGCTGCCGAGGCCTGCCCGACTCAGTGCCTGCATCGTGCGCGTCCACGCCTGGCGCGTTTGCCCGAAGCCGTGCGCGAACAGCGCGCTCGTCGGTGCGCCGAGGGGCCCCGCGGCGCTGGCCGCAAGGGGCAGTCCACCGCTCCCCGTCCAAACGAACGAGGCCAGCGACGCCGGCTGGGGGAGGGAATTGACCATACGGATGAGTATGGGTGGCGCTTTTCGCGCTTGTCAATACGTATGCGTATGGTGAAAGCGTCCCCGACACATTATTGTGTCCATACCATTGCCGTTCACCCCGCCCATGCCCGCTGCCGCCGCCAAGAACGATCGCCCCACGCGCCTTTCCGCCCTCGACTGGGCGAATGCCGCGCTCGACGTCATCGCGGACGATGGCGTCGCCGCGGTCGCGGTCGAGCCGCTGGCGCGCCGGCTGGGCGTCACCAAGGGCAGCTTCTACTGGCATTTCCCGTCGCGCGAAGCGCTGCTCGCCGCCGCACTGGAGCGCTGGGAGGCCATGGAGCAGGAAACCGTGTTCGGCAAGCTCGAGGCCTTTCCCGAGCCGCGCGAGCGCCTGAAGGCGCTGTTCCAGCTCGTGGCGCATGAGCTGAAGCCGCACAAGATCTACAGCGAGTTGCTGAAGGCGCTCGACCATCCGGTGGTGCAGCCGGTGCTGGCCCGCGTCTCGCAGCGGCGCATGGACTACCTCGCGGCCAGCTTCCGCCAGGCCGGCATGCCGCGCCTCGAGGCCATCAACCGTGCACGCCTCACCTACGCGGCCTACGTCGGTTTCCTGCAGCTCTCCCTGCAGCTCGGCCAGCCGCGCCTGCACCACGACGAGTTCGAGCAGTACGTCAGCCACGTGATGGACGCGCTGATTCCCTGATCACGCGACACCCACCGCCCCCGAGGTGCCGATGACCCTGCGCGTCCAACTCGTCGAAGCCCTGAAACGCGTCCTGAAGGCGCAGGGGCTGACCTATGCCAACCTCGCCGAGCGCATCGGCATGTCCGAAGCCTCGGTGAAGCGCATGTTCTCCGAGCAGTCGATCCGGCTTGAGCGCCTTGAGCAGATCTGCGAAGCGCTGGACATGGGTCTCGCCGAGCTCGCCGCCGAGGCCGAGCAGCGCCGCCCCGCACTGGCCGAACTCTCGGAGGCGCAGGAGCAGGCCCTCGTTGACGACCCGCTGCTGATGCTCGCGCTCTACCTCGCAGTGAACCGCTGGACGCAGGAGGAAGTGCTGGCGAACTACCAGATCGGCCTGCCGGAATGGACCGGGCGCCTGGTGAAGCTGGACCGCCTCGGCATCATCGAGCTGCTGCCGGGCAATCGGGCCCGCGTGCTGACCGCGCGCAACTTCCGTTGGCGCACCGACGGCCCGATGCAGCGCTTCTTCCAGCAGCGCCTGCTGCCGGAGTTCTTCAAGAGCCGCTTCACGGGCGGCGAAGAGACCCTGCTGCTGCTCTCCGGCATGGTCTCGCGGCGCTCGGCCGCGACCATCCGCGAGAAGCTTCGGGAGGCGGCGGGGCAGTTCGATCTCATGCTGGCGCAAGACGCCCACCTGCCGGCGTCTGAGCGGGTCGGGGTCAGTCTGGTGCTGGCCCAGCGCCCTTGGTCCCTGGGCTTGTTCGACCCGCTGAGGAAGGCCTCGGCGAACCCCGGTCCGACCGGATAGAATACGTATGCATTGAGGCGGGTCCCGGTCGTTGGCCGGTGGCGAGCGTCACGGGAGCGGTCCCGGCCTCCGACGTTTTTCCCTTCCGGAGTTCCCCCGATGACCAGCAGCGCGCCGAGCCGCCTCGCGGCCCTCAACGATTGGGTCGCGTCCGTCGCCGTCCTGACGACGCCCGACCGCATCCACTGGTGCGACGGCTCGGTCGAGGAGGACGCCGCGCTGAAGGCTGCGATGCTCGCCGACGGCACCCTGCATGCGCTGAACCCGGACACGCACCCCGGCTGCACCCTGCATCGCTCGCATCCGGGCGATGTCGCTCGCGTCGAGCACCTGACCTTCGTCTGCACCAGCGACCGCGACGACGCCGGCCCGAACAACCACTGGATGGCGCCGGCCGATGGCCACGCCAAGATGGACGCGCTGTTCGCCGGCTGCATGAAAGGCCGCACGCTCTATGTCGTGCCGTACTGCATGGGCCCGATCGACTCGCCGCTGGCGCGCTGCGGCGTCGAGATCACCGACAGCCCCTACGTCGTGGCCAACATGCGGATCATGACGCGCATGGGTTCGGCGGCCCTGGCGCGTATCGAGCGCGAGGCCTCCTTCGTTCGCGGCCTGCACTCGACCGGCGAGCTCGACCCGGATCGCCGCTTCATCATGCATTTCCCGGAAGAGCTCGCGATCAAGAGCTACGGCTCGGGCTACGGCGGCAACGCCCTGCTCGGCAAGAAGTGCCACGCGCTGCGCATCGCGTCGTACCAGGCGCGCACCGAGGGCTGGCTGGCCGAGCACATGCTGATCGTCGGCATCGAGAACCCGAAGGGCGAGACGCACTACGTTGCCGCCGCCTTCCCGAGCGCCTGCGGAAAGACCAACCTCGCCATGTTGATTCCGCCGGAGGGCTACCGCTCGCAGGGCTGGAAGGTGTGGACGGTCGGCGATGACATCTGCTGGATGCGCCCGGGCACCGATGGCCGCCTGTACGCGATCAATCCGGAAGCCGGCTACTTCGGCGTGGCCCCGGGCACCGGCCCGAAGAGCAACCCGAACGCGCTGGCCATGCTCGACCGCGATGCGATCTTCACCAACGTCGGCGTCACCGCTGACCACCAGCCGTGGTGGGAAGGCCTCGACAGCGGCGCGCCGGTGAAGGACTGGAAGGGCCAGCCTTTCGACGCCGCCAAGGGGCCAGCGGCGCATCCGAATGCGCGCTTCACCGTGTCGGCGAAACAGTGCCCCTCCTACTCGCCGAAGGCTGAAGACCCGCAAGGCGTGCCGATCTCCGCCATCGTCTTTGGCGGCCGCCGCGCCTCGCTGGTTCCGCTGGTGTTCGAGGCCCGCGACTGGACACACGGCGTGCTGGTCGGCGCCGGCATGGCCTCCGAGACCACTGCCGCCGCGACCGGGGCGGTTGGCGTCGTGCGCCGCGATTCGATGGCGATGAAGCCGTTCTGCGGTTACAACTTCGCCGACTACTTCAGCCACTGGCTGGGTTTCGGCGGCAAGAGCGACAAGTTGCCGAAGGTCTTCCACGTCAATTGGTTCCGCAAGGGCAGCGACGGCAAGTTCCTGTGGCCGGGCTTCGGCGACAACCTGCGCGTGCTGGAGTGGATGCTGAAGCGCTGCGACGGCAAGGCCGGCGCGCTGGAAACGCCGGTGGGTCTGTTCCCGAAGCGCGAGGAGATGAACCTTGAGGGCCTGAAGCTCAGTGACGAAGCGCGCGAGGTGCTGTTCGACTACGACCGCGAAGGCTGGCAGGCCGAGATGGCCTCGATCGGCGAGTACCTCGCCGAGTTCGGCCCGCGCCTGCCGGCGGCGCTCGAAGCCGAGCGTCAGCGCGTGGCGAAGGCGCTTGAGGCCGAGGCGAAGAAGGCTGCCGCCTAGGGCCGTGGCGCCGTGACGCGGCGTCCAGCGCAAGCGAGGCATGAAACCGAGCGCGCGACTCGGGGCAGGGCAGTCCTGAGTTCGCGGAATGCGGGCGCGCGGCACGACGGCTACGCCCGTCGATGAAGGCCTTCTACTGTCCGACCTTCGAGCTGCCGCTGCCGGAAGGTCATGCCTTCCCGATGGCGAAGTATCGGCGGCTCTATGAACGCGTACGCGACCATGCCTCGGCTTGGGGGGGCACCCTGCACGAGCCGGTCTCGGCCAGCGACGAGGCCCTGGGTCGAGTGCACTGTCCGGCCTACATCGAGCGCGTGCGCACGGGCCGGCTCTCGCCGCAGGAGCAGCGCCGCATCGGTTTCCCTTGGTCGGCCGCGATGGCAAGACGCGCGCGCCGCACGGTGGGCGGAACGATCGCCGCGCTGGAGGCTGCCCTGCGTGGCGACGGCATCGCCGCGAACCTTGCCGGCGGCACCCACCATGCGGCCTTCGATCGCGGCGGCGGCTACTGCATCTTCAACGACGCGGTCGTCGCCGCGCGGCACGTGCAGGCCGAGGGGCTCGCGCGGCGTCTGCTGATCGTCGACCTCGACGTCCACCACGGCAACGGCACGGCCGAACTGGTCGCCGGTGACGACACGCTGTTCGCGTTCTCGATGCACGACGCGAAGAACTACCCTGCCATCAAGCCGGCCTCCGACCTCGACGTGCCGCTGCCGCCGGGCACCGACGATGCGCGCTACCTCGATCTCCTCGCCGCGCACCTGCCACGCGCCATCGGCATCGCGCGGCCGGACGCGGTCGTTTACCTCGCCGGGGCCGATCCTTACCTTGGCGACCGTCTCGGCCAACTCGCGCTGACCAAGCCGGGCCTCGCGCAGCGCGACCGCTTCGTCTTTGAGGCCTGTACGCGCCTCGGCCTGCCGCTGTCGGTGGCGATGGCCGGTGGCTACGCGCCGGACGTCGACGACATCGTCGACATCCACGCCGAAACGGTGCGCATCGCTGCCGCCGCGCGACGTGCTGCGATGTCGGCACGCGTGTCCT